>DATKEJ010000087.1:0-8849 GCA_035512315.1 Rhodothermales bacterium
TCCCGAAATGGTCGGCCGAGAAGTGGGATGCTTCGGCCGAGTAGTCGGATATCTGGCGGAAAGGGGGGTGAAGCTGGTGCTTAGTACTTAGTGCAGGGTGCAGGGTGCAGGGTCACTTAGATGTGGGCAACTTGGAACCTGCAACCTGGCACCTGGCACCTGAAGATTTATATCGCCGAGGCAATTTCGTCCGCGAGCATCGACACCGTTTGTTCGAGGAGGTTTGCGAGTTGCTCGTAGTCCGACCCTCCAAAACCCGATACGGTGTGCTCGGAGCGACGCTGGACAAGGGTCTGGCCCGACGAATCCCTCACGCTCCAGGACGCCGCAAGGGTCGCTCGATCCGGCAGGTGGCCCTCGAATCGGTGCACGTTCACGCTGACGAAAAGATGGGTATTGCCGGCCGGTCGATTGGAAATCGTGCCGATCGGTGACACAGCCAGATAGCCGTTCAGCACGGTCTGGATATTGGCATCGAGCGGCCCCGCCCATCGGTTCAGGTCTGAGAACCTCATCTCGTTATCGCTCGAGCGGATCACCATTCGAGGACTGGCGAGGTGCGGTTCGAGATGAACCGACGTTACCTCAACCGCGAATCCACCCTGTGACTCCGACCAGTTGGGTCCGTTCATGATGAAATACCGCGTCAAATCCGGCGGTGCGTCGAGATTGATGCATCCCGCCCCGAGTAGAAGGGAGCAGGCTGCGATGAACGCTTGCTTCATCTCAATTCCTGTTCTCGGGTTTGCCAGTGAGCAGCACGCGCGGGTTGCGCTCGAGCATTTCGGCGAGGACACGCATCGACTCCATGGCTCTCCTGTTTGCATCGGCTGCCTCCTGAAGGGAAACGAGGATCTCCGAATCCGGTCTGAATACGTCGCCGACATCTTCTACGGCCGCCTCGAAAACCAATAGCGTCCGGTCGAGCCTCTGCGTAGACGAATCGACCCTTGCCAACGTGGGCTCCAGGCGCTCATTGAGAAGCACGGCGACGTCGTAAAATTCGTCTAGCGTTGCCTGCAGCTTGGCTCTCGAGGTCGCGACATCCGCCCTATCGATTGCTCTCCGGACATCAGCCACCGCGAAGAGGAGCGAATCGGTCACCTCGCGCAGTCGGACACCGGCTAGTGTGCTGTCCACGGTTGCTAGAACGGCTTGAAGTTGGTTCCCAATCGCGGGCGCATCGACAGCGCTTAGACGGGCAATGACTTCGGTAGCGCTCTGTCCAAGCTCCGCCAGAGCTGAACGCCTTGTCGGGATTTCCGGAAAAGGCGGTCGCTCTCGGACAAAAGTCGGCGGAGGGGCATCCGGATCGAATTCCAGGTCCAGGAAGACGACTCCGGTAACGATGCTGGCAAGCTCGAGACGGACCCGCAACCCATGCTCGATTATTGATTCGCGGACCTTTCTCGGGTCTGTTATATCCGACTCAACGCCGACGTTTCGGACGTAGTCGAGGTCGATCTCGAACATCACCGAAGCGAATCGCTCGGCAGGGTCACCCTTAGCGTAGAAGCCGATCTCCGATACCTCACCGATTCTGATCCCGTTCCATTTTACGGGGGCTCCGACGTCAAGTCCGTCAACCGACTCGTCGAAATACGCGACGAAGCGAGCGGTTTCCTTGAAGAGGATCCCGGAGGCCAGTACGCCGATCGCGATCACCGCAATGAATGCGGCGCCAACGACAAAAGCTCCTATGAGTACGGGGTTGATGTTTTTTTTCATCCGGGATGGCTTCTCGTTGATGCGGCGCCGCGCCCAGGTTATCCGCCCCTCGTCATAAAAAGACGGACGCGCTCATTCGGCGGATGGTCTTGAAGCGCTCGCGGGCTTCCAATCGCGGTGACCGTTCGCTCCTCGGTGTCGAGATAAATGGCCTTGTCGCCGACGGCAAAGATACTCGGCAGCTCGTGCGTAACGATGACCACGGTGGTCCCAAAGTAATCCCTGAGTCTTAGTATCAAGTCATCGAGCCTTCTCGAGCTGACCGGATCGAGACCGGCCGACGGCTCGTCGAAAAAGAGAATCTTCGGATCCATGGCAATGGCGCGCGCCAGCGCTGCACGTTTTCTCATTCCTCCGCTGATCTCAGATGGAAAGTAAGTCTCAAAGCCGCGCAAGCCAACTAGTGCAAGCTTGAGCTGCACCACCTCGGCGATCTCACCTTTTGACAACTTTGTATACTCTTCGAGCGGAAACGCCACGTTCTCCGCGAGTGTCATCGATCCCCATAAAGCCCCGTTCTGGTAGAGCACTCCGAAGCTCCGGAGCAACTCGTTTCTGCGCGCCGGACCTGCCTCCGTAAACGATTCCCCGTTGTAAACGACCTGTCCCTCGGTCGGCTCGTAAAGCCCTACGAGGTGCTTCATCAGGGTGCTTTTGCCGCTTCCGCTCGGACCCATGATGACAGCGATCTCGCCCTCGAGCACGTCGAAGCTGACGTCGCGCATGATGACCGTTGACCCGTAGGCCATGGTCAGGTGCCGCACCTCGATGGTTGCGTCGATATGGGCAACGGGTTCAACCAAGGGTCGCCAGCCAGTCGATGATGGCGTTGGACAGGATAACCAGGGTCGTCCCGGTCACGACCGCCGACGTCGTCGCTTTGCCGACGGCCTCCGAATTCGAGCCACACTGGATGCCGCGAAGACAGCCGGTTATGGCGATCAACACACCGAACACGGTGCCCTTCACGATCCCGATCACGAAGTCGTTCAGGTGTACTGCGTTTATGAGCGTGTTCAGGAAGAGCCTGGGCGTCACATCCTGCATGGTAACGGAGACGAGCATGCCGCCACCGATTCCGATGACGTCGGCATAAAGGGTGAGGAGGGGCATCATCAGGGTTAAGGCAAGCAGCCTTGGAAGCACGATGTAATCGGAGATCGGAACGCCGAGTGTCTGGAAGGCGTCTAGTTCCTCCCCCACGCGCATCGTTCCAATGCTCGCCGCGAACGACGCTCCTGTGCGGCCGACCATGATGATCGCGGTCATCATGGCGCCCAACTCCCTCAACATGCCGAAACCGACGAGGTGCGCAGTGTAGATACCGGCGCCGAACTGGGCGAGAACGGTCGTGCCGAGAAACGCGAGGATCAGCCCGACGAGGAACGAAATGAGCGTAACGATCGGGAGCGCCGAGGGTCCGGCATCCTGTATAACTGTCCAGAACTCCCGCCAGCGCATCCGACTTCGCCCCGTCAGCAGCCGGCCCACGCTAATCACAGTATCGCCCAGAAAAGATAGAGCCTCGTTCGCAGTGGTTGCCCTGGCTATGGCCTGATTCCCAAGACGTGCAACCGGTGAATCGGACGGCTCGCCATCGGCGCGGCTCAGATTCGAAACGGAGGTAGCTAACTCCAGCAAATTTAAGATATTGTCAGGAAGCCCATCAGGATCCACCGAGATGCCCTGCTTCTCCGCCCAATTGACCAGACGAAGAACGAACGCGACCAGGCTGCTATCCCAGTGTTTGAGCTCGCGGGTCTCAAACCGAATCGAGGCGGGCTGCTCCTCCTCGAAGAGCCGGCGCCAATCGTACGCCGGTACGCCGTCGGCGAGCATCCAGCGACCGGCCAACGTGACGATCAGCACCTCGTTCTGCAGGCGTGTTTCAACGTGATTTGACGCGTCTGTCAACGATTCCAACCAGGGTTGACGAGGCAGGCTTACCGATGTGAATGTAGCGAATCCCCGGCTTAGAGCGCTACTCCATCCGCCCGCTCATGTCAACCCCAACGGCGTAGAATCCTTGGACACTCGCATGGTCGTCGACGTCCGGCACGAGGTTCATTTGCAGTCGACGCAAGCCGGAGGATCGATGCCGCACTTCGATCTCTGTGAAGACGTGTGTTCCTTGCAGAGCCGACTCCATAAACGGGCGGAGCTCTTTGTATCGCTCGACCCCGACGACCTCCCACACCGGTTTTCCGATTACCTCCGTCGTGTCAACCCCAAACCAGTCCCGGTAGGCAGCGTTCATGAAGAGATAACGGTGCTTCAAGTCGACGTAGGCAACGAGCAGCGGAAGACTGTCTGCCATAAGGCGCAGTTGTCGCTCACTGACCCTGAGCGCGTCTTCGGTTTTCTGGCGCTCCTCGATCTTCTGGCTGAGCTCGCGGTTCGCTCGGGCGAGACTAAGCGTTCGCTCGACTACGCGGCGTTCGAGCTCTTCGCTGGACTTGCGAAGGCCCTCCTCCGATCTCTTCTGACTCGTCACGTCTCGGAACACAGCGACCGCACCGCTCGGTTTGCCCTGTTCGGACGGAAGGGGCCGAGCCGTGACGCTGATGTGTCGTCCTTCCAGCATGGCGTCATTTCGGACGAAGATCATCGCATTATCCACCTTCTCTCCTCGCAGAGCGCGCACCAGGGGAAGCTGATCAGGAGAGAGAAGGGTCCATTCGTCGGCCGAGTACATCCCATACACTTCCGGCCATCGATCAGTCCGTTCCTCGGTCGGGCCGACGCCCAGCATTTCCTCTGCGGCCGGATTGAAGTACTCGAACCGTCCGTCCTGGTCAACCACAATTACACCCTCGCCCATTGAATCGAGGATATGATCCAAGGCTTCGGTCTGACGCTGAAGTCGGTTGGTAGCCTCCTCGAGCATCTCGGTGCGCTCACGGATGAGATCCTCCAGCGCGCTGTGGAACTTCTCCATCTCCAGGATCGCCTCGCGGCGGTCTGTCACGTCGCGGATGGCACAGACTACGACGGTGCCGGTGTCAGGGCCCCTGAGCGGATTGAGGCTGATCTCTGCGGGAAACACGCTTCCGTCGGCCCGCAAGGCATCGATACTCATTTCACCCATCGCGCGCGCCACGGGCGACTCAAAGAATTGGGCGACGTGACCTGAGTGACGCCCACGAAAACTCTCGGGAATGAGCGTCCTCAGATTTCTTCCTCGCAGCTTGCCCCTCGAGTAGCCGAACAACGCGTTCGCCCTCTCGTTGGCCATTACAATTGTGCCGTCGTCCTCCACCACGATCATCGCGTCAGGCACAACATCGAGTACCTGTGCGAGCCCGTCGAGGATCTCGACGGCCACCTCCAAGCTGGGATCGCGAGTACGTGTCAAGGGCGCTCTGCTGGGGATTTGCCTTGGCGGATGTGCATTCTCAGGGCAATCTAACCGTGTCGCATGCCTGTCGTTCCTCCCAAAGATCCGCGAATCGATCCATAAGATTCAAGCCCTCTCAGCTTCAACATCCGACATGCCGTCATTTGATCGGTGACAGGCAGGCAGCCGGCGGGAAGACCATCGCAGTTCCAGGGATCAACCTTCACCGCGATCGTAGTATTCGATTGCGCGCCGGATACCATCCAAGAACGCTACCCCATACTCAAACCCTAATCCGCGTTGTTTCTCGGTGTCTCCTCCCCGAGCAAAGACTCCCGTCGGCATATCCGACATGCCCTGCACCAGAGGCGAGTAGCCACAAATCTCGGCCGCCATCCGCGCAAACTGTTTGAAGCTCGTATAGACGCCTGTCGACAAATTAATGGCGTCACCGTCATCGATCTTGTCACAAGTGATGAGCACCCCGGTGACACAGTCCTCTATGTGGATGAAGTCGCGCATTTGCTCGCCGGTGCCCCACACTTTGATGACGTCGGCTCCCCGGTTGGCGATTGCCCTCTTGCAGATGGAGGGGAATGGATACGTGTCGTCCTGATCCTCGCCGTAACCCGAGAAAGGCCGATAACAGACCGACCTTAGCCCGTGCTTTTCAAACGCGAGTCTCGCGAGGTACTCGCACGTCAGCTTCGACCAGCCGTAAGACAGGTCAGGCATCCCGAGATCACCCTTGAAATCGATCATGTCTTCTTTGAGCAGGACGTGGTTGTCCTGCCGCTGAAGCGTGATAGGATACGCTGCGCTCGAGCTGAAACACACGGTCTTGGCGGGCTTTGTCCTTCTCGCCCAACTCCAGTATTCCGCGTCGATCGAGAGATCCACCGCAACCGCCAGCGGGTTGTTCTCGATTACGAGCCGGCCACCAACGATCGCCGCCAGGTGAAAGACGTAATCAAAGTCGTCGTCGGCAACCCGCTTGAACCAGTCGCGACAGTCCTGTTCGTAGAAATGAAAACTGTCGAACTCCCGCGGATCGAAAAGGGGCCATCCTGCCGAAGGGTGTACGGCGCCCGTAAACTCGGCGATGTTGTCGACGCAATGGACCTCGTCGCCGCGCTCGAGCAATCGCCTCACGAAATGCCGGCCGACAAATCCCGCCCCACCCGTTACCAGAATCTTCCTCATGCCGAAATACGCTCCCGGAAAAACTGCGCCAGCTCGACAGTCAGGGCGTCCCATGAGAACCTTCTCTTCTGGGTCTCCACGCCGTCACGGAAGGCCTCAGGTCCGTGCTCGAAAAACCGGACGACGGCATCTGCGAGCGAGGCGGGATCCTCCGGCGGGACGACGTACCCTGCCACACCGTCCGGAACTACTTCAGATAGAACACCTAAGTCCGTCACAATCATTGGTTTATTGAAATTGAAAGCCGTCTGTGCCACGCCGCTCGGCGTCGCTGATCGATAGGGTTGGACGACCACCTCGGCGGCGGAGAAAAACAGATGTACTTCCTCGTTCGGGATGTAGTCCGAAAAAATCCGAACCGCGTCGCCGAGACCGAGTTCCGCGATGCGCGCCTCGATCCGTTCTCTGTCGTCGTAGAACTCGCCCGCGACGACGAGCTGTGCGTCGACCCTTTGCCGGATGCTTGGGAGTGCCTCAATGAGCAAGTCGAGGCCCTTGTAACGTCTCACGTACCCGAAGAACAGCATCGTCGGCGCTTCACGAAGCCCGAGCCGGGCGCGAGCGTCCGTCGGCGGAATGCCAGACTCAAAGATGTCGTAAACGGGATGAAAACCCTCCAGTACAGCGGCATCCGGACGAAAAGATCGGAGCTGCTCCGTCACGTGTGGTGAAAGCGTGAAGTAAGAATCGGCCCGCTTCACGAGACGACGCATCAGCGGTCGCGTCAGAGGAAATCGCTTGTGCGGAAACAGGTTATGAAGGAAAAGATTGAGATGAGCCGGTCGCTCACCCTTCGGCAGTGCCCTGCGGTACTGGCGGATCACGCCCAGGTACGATGGGACGAAAAAGGGCAGCCAGTGGGCCAACATGATGACGTCGGGACGGCGCTCCGCGAGCCACTCACCCGAGCGTCGCCAGGACCCAGGCCCGATCGAGTCAATGAGTCGCTCAGGACGACTGGGCAGGCGCCACGCTGAGGTCTCCAACTGGGTTTTCCCTGGAAAGAGCAGCGCAGGGTATTGACGGCTGAACGTCAGCAGATCAACGTCGAATTGCGCCTCCAACGCCTGAGCAAGCCGATTCGAAAAGTGCGCAATACCGCCGCGGAACGGGTGGGCAGGTCCGACGATCGCGATTCGTAGTCGAGCTTCAGCAGTCATTACATCTTATGTGCGACGCAAAGTAAGACACGCGCCAGTGACCTCGAAGCCCTTTCCCCTGCGACACGCACACCCCACGCATGCGACACGTGTGGTCTGTCCAGAAGAATGACGCCTTCACCCGCGCCCGTGCTGCGTTGTTTGCCGGCGGTCGGTCTGAAACGGGCATCCGGTCGGACCAAACTTTCACCAGAACCGCCTCCGGAACTGCGAGGCACGAACAAAAACAGAGGAATTGAGCCATGAAACGAAATCACCTGCTCATCGTGCTGGCCTTGGGGCTGGCGGCATGCTCGGACGACCCCTTCATCGACTCGAGCTTCGACGGGGCCGAAGCCGCAAAACGTGCGGAAAAGTCGGCCTCATCCATCACGGTGCTGACGCGAAATATGTACGTCGGAGCGAACGTCGACCGCATCATTGAGGAACCGGACCCCAATATGGTCCCCGTCCGAGTAGCGGAAGAATGGGCCCGCCTTCAATCGACGGATTTTCCGGGGCGCGCCCGCGCTCTGGCGGAAGAGATCGTGGCCAACAAGCCGCATCTGGTCGGGCTTCAAGAAGTGTCCCTGTTCAGAATTCAGGATCCCGCTGATTTCCAACTGAACGCCACGGATGTCGCGATCGACTTTCTTGCAACGCTCATGGACGAGATCGAAGCTGCGGGTGGAAACTATCGCGTCGTCGGCATCATCGAGGACACCGACGTCGAGCTTCCTCGATTTAATCCCGACTTCTCGTTGACGGATGTTCGTCTTACTGATTACGACGCCGTGCTGGCACGCGGCGACGTCCACGTAAGCAACGTGTCCGCCGTCAACTACCAGGCGGCTGTCCCCATCCCCGGCATAACGATCAAGCGCGGCTATGTCGCGCTCGATGCCACGATCAAGGGAAGGACCTATCGGTTCGTCAACACACACCTGGAACCTGCGTCGACGTTCGCCGGATTTTTCCAGGGTCTGCAGGCGCAGGAGCTTATAGCCACCTTCGCGTCTGAGACGCGGCCGCTCATAATCGTCGGCGACCTGAACACGTTTGCCCCGGCGAGCCCTGTGTACCAGAGTTTTCTGAGTGCGGGTTACGCTGACGCGTGGACGCTGACCCCGGGCTCACGTGGAGACGGTCTGACATGCTGCCACGACCCGAGCCTCGACAACCCTGTCGCCGCGTTCGATCGCCGCATAGACCTGGTGTTGTTCAAGAACACTGATGGGCTTCTCTCTCCCGGCAAAGGATCGGTGCACGCCGAGGTTATCGGAGAAGAGCCGGCCGACAAGACGGAAAGCGGGCTATGGCCCTCGGACCACGCCGGCGTCGCCGCCCGCCTTCACTTCGCATCGCCTGCCTCCTGAATGCGCTCGCGCGACCCGATCGCGCTGACAGAGCAAAACCCCTCCCGGGTCTGATCCCGGGAGGGG
>DATKEJ010000088.1:0-8012 GCA_035512315.1 Rhodothermales bacterium
CCGGCTCGCGGAACTGATTCGGTGGCGCCGAATCTTGCACGACGAGCGTCTCATGGGTGTGGACGCAAACGGTGTCGGGTACGGCAACCTGAGTGAGCGAATAGACGACACCGACGCATTCGTTATCACCGCCACGCAAACGGGCCACATCCGGGACCTGAACGCATCGCATTTCGCAATCGTGACCGAAAACGACGTTCGAGCCAATCGGATCGTCTGTTCGGGAGCAATCCGGGCATCGTCGGAATCGCTCTCGCACGCGATCCTTTACCGGGCGGATAATCGGATCGGCGCTGTCGTTCACGTGCACGCCGGTGAAACGTGGCGCCGGCTTCTAGGAAAGGCTCCAACCACCGGCTCCCATGCGGAAGCCGGAACGATAGCCATGGCAAACGAGATTGAGCGCCTTGCGCGGTCGATCGATCTAGGTAAACCGACGGTTCTCGTGATGGGTGGTCACACGGACGGACTGCTTTCGTTCGGTCGGACCATCGCGGAGGCCGCCTCGGTTATGCTCTGTGCCTGCGGCCGGTCCGTTCCAAAAGAAAGTGCGTCTCTACCTGCATATGACGGGTAATCATCCATGTCGCTCAAAATCCTATACACGACCTTCAAAACGCTCGGCCAGGGAGTTATCGTGGGGCTTCCCGAAGCCGACAGGAATAGGGATCCCTTCGACATCTTCCGGGAGTGGTTCGCCATCGCCGGCGAATCACGCATTCTCCTGCCTGAGGCCATGACGCTTGCAACATCCACGTCCGACGGAAAGCCGTCGGCGCGGATGGTCCTTTTCAAAGGTCTCGACGACCGGGGTTTCAGATTCTTCACGAACTACGAGAGCCTGAAGGGGCGCCAACTGGACGAAAATCCGCACGCGGCGCTCGTCTTTCACTGGGCGGTTCTTCATCGACAGGTTCGGATCGAGGGAAGCGTCGAACGTCTAACGAAGGAGGAGTCGGAGGCGTATTTCAAGTCGAGACCAAGAGGAAGCCGGATCGGCGCCTGGGCATCGCGCCAGAGCAGGCGACTCGAGAAAAGGAATGATCTGGAGGATGCCGCTCGTGCGCTAGGGGACGAATACTCCGGTCGTGACGTTCCGCTGCCGCCTTTCTGGGGTGGATTTCGCGTGATTCCGACCCAGATCGAATTCTGGCAGGGACGTGCGGACCGGCTCCACGATCGGATCCGATTCAATCGGATCGAGTCGGGATGGGAGAGCGAGAGACTCTATCCGTAGGGTTGCCCGGCCAGAGCTTTTCCTTATACGGCCCCATCTCCACCACGCGAAATGACCGGGCAGATCACGCCTCCTCAGCGTGATTTTGACCGACTCTCATGGGCAATCTCTGAAACGCCGCTCACCAGACGTTCAACCTCCTCGCGAGTCGTGTAACACGCACAGCCTGCGCGCACCAGTCCCTCTTCACCGAGGCCAAGCGTCTCCGTCACCCGGGATGCATAAAAATCGCCGTGAGAGACGAAAACGCCGTAGCGCGCTGACAGCGTCGACGCCACGACGGATGAAGGCACGCCGTCCAACGTGAATGCGAGGGTCGGCGTGCGATGTCGATCGGGCGGTGGGCCGAACAATGTGACGCCGGGGATTGACTCCAAACCGATCCACATTTCCTCGAGAAGATCCTGCCCTCTTGCATGCAGGGAATTGAACGTGGTCGCGAGCTGATCTCTGAGCGTCTCTCCCTTCGAACAGCCGGCCAGAAAGTGGATCGAAGCCGCAGTCCCGGCAATCGCCTCGTGCGACAAAGTGCCCGTTTCGAGCCGCTCGGGCGCCTGGTTCGGCGCCGGATCGAGACGCGCGACGTCGAGTTCGTCGATCAGTTCGGGCCGGGCCGCGAGGACGCCCGCGTGCGGGCCGTAGAACTTGTAGGGCGAGCACGCAAGGAAATCGCATCCGAGATGCTTGAAATCGGTAAGGGCGTGCGGAGCAGAGTGAACCGCGTCGACGAAAGTCAGGCTGCCAGCCTTGGCAGCCATCTCCACGAGTCGCGGAAGGTCATTCATGGTGCCCAAAGCGTTTGATGCGGCGCCGACGGCGAGCAGGGACGCGCCCGGCTTGACGAAATCCGACAGATCGCCCTGGTTTAGCTGCCCGTCAGGGGTCATCCTCACTCTGGCGACTTGAATGCCTCGCTCACGGGCGCCGTGTACCCATGGAGCGACATTTGCCTGGTGATCCAGGTCGGTTACGACAATCCAAGTCCGCTCATTGAAGCGCTTCACAAGGGCTCGGGCGAGGTGAAACGTAAGCGTCGTCATATTTGCGCTGAACACGACTCCCGACGGATCGGCATTCAGGAACGTCGCCACCTTCCTCCGCGATTCTGTAATTATCTGATCTGTCTCCCGGCTCGACGGATACTCCCAGTGCGTGTTGGCGTTGTGATTGTGGAGGTAGTCGACCATTGCGTCTGAAACCGCCCGCGGAATCTGCGTGCCGCCGGGACCGTCGAAATATGCTGCAACGTATTCTCCGACCTGTCGGCGCAGTGCTGGAAACGCGTTCCTGATCTCGAATACGCCGGCTGTCTTTTCCATTTTCAATCGCTTGCTGGTGATCGGCGGGGAGGAAAGTACGACGCGGTCTCCACAACGATTATCCTCTCACGCCTGCTAAAGGAATGACTGGCCGCGAACAGTCGACGAGTTGGAGTCCCATCGCCGCCGCTCGTAATTCCGCCGCCCTTCACTTGCCAAGTCGCGTCGTTCAGATTAGGTTGCAGCCGCAAAATTCTGACGTGAGTGACGGAGGCCAATGGCAAACGATGATTTCAGCGCCGATGCCGGCGAGAACGACTGGGCGCTCGAGCACGCGAGAGAGCTCTTAACGCGCGTTCCCCTGATTGACGGGCACAACGACCTGCCTTGGACCCTCCGGGGATACGGCGACGGCCGACGCGCCATCGAGGAGTTGCCGATAGCGACCTTACTCGACACCGATACCGATATTCCGCGCCTGAGAGCCGGCCATGTCGCAGCGCAGTTCTGGTCCGTTTGGGTTCCGATCGAGGTGACGGAAGGCTTCGTCAATGTTCAGCTCGAGCAAATCGACATTGCCCACAGGATGATCGAAGCGCATCCCGAATCCCTTCGACTGGCCCTGACCGCAGCCGACATCGAAGAGGCATTCAACGATAGGAAGATCGCGTCGCTTGTCGGACTCGAGGGAGGGCATGTCCTGGCCAACTCGCTCGGCGTGCTTCGATCGTTCTACCGGCTCGGCGCACGGTATTTGACGCTTACTCACAATCTCACGCTCGACTGGGTCGATTCCGCGATGGACGAGGCCCTCAACGACGGGCTTTCTGATTTCGGTAAGGAAGTGATTCGCGAGATGAATCGACTGGGCATGATGGTCGACCTCTCTCACGTTTCGGAGAAGACGATGCACGATGTTCTCGACGTCACCGAGGCGCCCATTATTTTCTCGCACTCGTCAGCCAAGGCGTTGACGGATCACCCCAGAAACGTGGCCGACGCCGTGATGCGCCGCGTGGCCGAGAATGACGGCATCGTGATGATCACCTTTATCCCAGGGTTTGTTTCCACGGCCGTCAAAGAGTGGGAGGAGCCGCTGCGCGAAGCCCTCAGGTCGGCGCCATCGGCGCAAGAATACATGAGCAAGAGAACCGCGTACGCCCTTGAACACCCCGAACCGACAGCGACGCTTTCTGACGTCGCCGATCATATCGAGCACGCGCGGGCGGTTGCAGGCATCGACCACATCGGCATCGGAAGCGACTTCTGGGGCAGCGGCAACATGCCGGTCGGTCTCGAGGACGTATCGCGATTTCCGTATCTCTTTGCCGAGCTGATCCGGCGGCGCTGGTCGGATGAGGAGCTCGAGCTTCTCGCCGGCCGGAATTTTCTCCGGGTGATGCGCAGTGTCGAAGCCGTCGGGGAGAGGCTCCGACGGGAAAGGCGCCCCTCAACCGCACTCATCGAACGGCTCAGCGGTTAAACTGGGCCACGACGCCAGCGACTCGACAAGCGCCGATCCTCGGGCAATTCATCCACCCTGAATCGACGACATGCGGGCGTAACAGTCAACCGGGGCGATGTTGCTTCTTTTTTTGGGTGAGGCGGCTACTCTGCCACGATCTCGTAGCTCAACATGGCGTCGCCGTCAAAGAGGAATCTGCCCTCGAATGCCCGCTCCTCGAGCATGAGCGGCAGCCAAAGCCTGTCGTCCGCCCACATACGATCGAATGGGATTTGATCGAGAGGGGTCCAGATGGGAACAGCCTCCTCGGTTTCCTGCGGTTCGCCGATGCAGTCGTCGGCGCGAAAGACATAGCCGTGGATCGACAGCCCGTCGACAAACTGGAAACGCAGCTCGCCGGCCTGCCGGACTCCCGTCGGCGTCACCAGGAGCTCCTCTTCGACCTCCCGAATGGCGCAGTCGACAGGGGACTCTCCATCGTCAAGACGTCCGCCCGGGCCGTTGATCTTTCCCGCTCCGAGCCCCCGTTTTTTCAGGATGAGAAGAACGTGATCATCCCGAACGACAAAAAGCAGGGTTGCGCGCTGCTCGGGAATCCAGGCGTCCCAGTCGATCTCCGTGATTGTCTTCAAATGGGGAGTCGTCATGATTAGCGAAGTCGCCGTCAATTTAGTGAGCGACGAACTTACCAGATCTTCACCCGCGTTTCAGGCGCCTTATACATACCGTCGCCTTCCCTGACGTCGTACGCTTCGGCGAACTCTGGCATGTTGGTCAGGATGCCGTTGCATCGATGTTGTTTCTGCAAGAATGGAGATCTAAGTCAAAGCCGGCTCATACGGTAATCAATCTCGGAGGGTTCAAGGTACCGCGGGTTTGCCTCGACCCCTCGCCGCCACTACCTTCAGTGCCGACAACATAACCTGGGCCGCACGATGAACTATCGAAATTTTGGGAGGCTGGGATGGGAAGTGAGCGAGATTGGATACGGGATGTGGGGGATGGCGAGCTGGGCCGGGTCAGACGACGCGCAATCGCTTGCCTCGCTCCAATTGGCCGTCGATTCGGGATGCAATTTCTTTGACACTGCGTGGGCCTACGGCGAGGGGCACAGCGAGTCGCTCCTGGGCAAGATCGTCCGAAGAAACTCGGGCAAGCGACTGTACACAGCCACCAAGATTCCCCCGAAGAATCGACAGTGGCCGAGCCGGCGAGGGGTCCCACTCGACGAAGTCTTTCCGCCGGATCACATCGAGTCGTACGTCGCGAGCAGCTTGGAGAGCGCGGGAATCGAGGCTTTCGACCTCGTCCAATTCCACGTCTGGGAGGACGACTGGCTCGACGACCTGCGTTGGTTTCACAAAATGGACGACCTTCGATCGCGCGGATTGATCAAGGGAATCGGCATCAGCATCAATCGCTGGGAGCCGTGGAACGGTCTGCGGACCGTAAGGAGCGGCCTAATCGATGCCGTCCAGGTGGTCTATAACATTTTCGATCAGAACCCGGAGGATGAGCTTTTCCCCGCCTGTCGTGAACACGGCGTTGCGATCATAGCTCGCGTGCCGTTCGACGAGGGCTCGTTGACGGGCAACCTGACGACGGAATCGAGCTGGCCGCAAGGTGATTTCAGAAACGCCTATTTCAGACGGGAGAATCTGATTCCGTCCGTCCAGCGCTCCAACGCGTTGAAAAAACTAGTACCCGCCCGTTCGACGCTCGCCGAGATGGCTCTCCGGTTCATTCTGAGCAATCCCGACGTCGCGACGACGATACCCGGAATGCGAAAGAAGCCTCACGTCGTCGAGAATCTGGCCTCCAGCGACAAAGGCGCCTTGCCGCCTCAGCTGCTCGATGCGCTCCGAGAGCATCGATGGGAGCGAACGCCTGGAGGCCACAGTCCATGATCAGACCGGGTATCGATCTGCTCGTGGGGTTGGCTGCCGCGGTCCTGTTCATCCGACTGGCGCGCCGTCATGCACCAGGCGCGGAGCTGCGGTTATACGCCGCCGGCCTCCTGATCGCCGCGGGCGTCTATGTCGCGTTCGGACTCGTCCTGGGTGGAAAGCCTCTAGGCTACGAGCTCATTCAGTTGGTGGTCGTCACGATCATCGTTGTCGTCGGGATCCGCCGATCGCCGATGATAATTGCCGGAGGCTGGCTCCTGCACTCGGGCTGGGACCTTCTTCACGTGCTCCCCGATCTTTCACGGCACGCGCCCGACTGGTATGTCTTTGCCTGCTTGTCATTTGACGTCGTTGTGGCGGGTTACATCGTCGCCGGTCGGGGGGGCTACCATCTCGACCAGGCCGGCGCACCGCCAATGACCAAACCGGTGGATCAGACATGAACATCGCGCTCAGACTCTTACGAACTGCATTATTCGCCGCCATAGTGTGGCCAGCCCCGCGACTTGCTCACGCGCAGGACAGGCCAAACATCCTGTTCATGTTCTCCGACGATCACGCCTTTCAGGCAATCAGCGCCTACGGCGGCCGGCTGGCCGACGTTGCGCCGACACCCCAAATCGATCGAATCGCCGAGGAGGGGATACGCTTCGATCGTGCGTACGTCACAAACTCAATTTGTGCTCCTTCACGCGCCGTCGTTCTCACCGGCAAGTACAGTCACCTGAACGGGGTCATCGACAACGCCGTCCCGTTCGACGGTTCACAGCAGACGTTTCCCAAGCTTCTACGGGATGCGGGTTACGAAACCGCCTTCATCGGGAAATGGCATCTGAAGTCTGAGCCGACCGGCTTCAACTACTCCGACAGAATGCCAGGCCAGGGCTTCTACTATAACCCGTGGTTTATCAAAGACGGCGATACGACGAGGGTCGATGGGTACGTCACCGACATCATCACCGACAAGGCGATCGACTGGCTCAAGGAACGGAACAGTGATCGACCGTTCATGCTCATGATGCAGCACAAAGCGCCGCATCGCGAATGGGCTCCACCGCTCGAGTACCTGACCCTCTTCGACGACATCGACATACCGGAACCGGAAACTCTGTTCGACGACTACAGTGGGCGAGGAACCGCTGCGCACGAGCAGGACATGACGCTCGACAAGAGCATGTTCATGGACCTCGACCTTAAGATTCCATCCGACGAGTGGGAGTCGAAGTGGTTCAAGCCGGCTATGGAGCGCATGACTTCGGAGCAGAGGGCGGTCTGGGATGCAGCCTACGGCCCCAAGAACGAGGCCTTCTTCGCGGACCGGCCGGAAGGACGCGAGTTTATCCGCTGGAAGTACCAGCGATACCTCAAGGACTACCTCCGCTGCATTCGATCCGTCGACGATAGTATCGGCGAAGTCCTCGATTACCTCGATCAAGCCGGTCTGTCGGAGAACACCCTCGTGATCTACACGTCCGACCAGGGCTTCTATCTGGGAGAGCACGGATGGTTTGACAAGCGTTTCATGTACGAGGAGTCGTTCAGGACGCCGCTGGTCGCGAGGTGGCCGGGCGTGGTCGCGCCCGGTCGCGTGGACTCCCACCTCGTCGCAAATGTCGATTTCGCCCAAACACTGCTCGACGTTGCCGGTGTAGAGGAACCAGCCGATATGCAGGGCTTGAGCCTTGTCTCGATTCTAAAGGGAGACGAGGCCCCTCGCTGGCGTGAGAGTCTCTACTACCACTATTACGAGTTTCCGGGATGGCATAGCGTACGGAAGCACGAAGGGGTCTTCGACGGTCGCTATAAACTCATACATTTCTATGAGTTAGGTGAATGGGAGTTCTTTGACCTGAAAACCGACCCCCGCGAGCTCACCAGCCGTTACGGTGATCCGCATCTCGCGGTCGAAGTCGAGCGAATGCGAGCGGAGCTCAAGCGTCAACGACAGGTACTGCAGGTGCCTGATTGACGGAAACCCTGTATTTTCCAGCACATGACAATGGGTCGTCGACGCGGGGCGACTCGAGAATCATCTGAGGAAGCAGACGCGCCGGGATTGCGACGCGAGTAATTCCAGGTGCGTGCAACCCTGCCCGCAATGATTGGGACTTCGATCGAGTCTCGGTACGCCGACGTTCTGGGCT
>DATKEJ010000089.1:0-7115 GCA_035512315.1 Rhodothermales bacterium
CCGGAGTTTATCCCGGTTTTCCGACGGATCTCCAGGCTCAGTGGGTCATTCTTCTGACGCAGGCGGAAGGAGATGCCACGGTCAGAGATCCGATCTATCCTGACCGGTTCGCGCACATTCCCGAGCTGGTTCGGCTTGGCGCCAAGGCCTCAGTGGATGGGGACACGGTATCGATCAAAGGCCGCACCCGCCTGACCGGGGCTCAGGTCATGAGCACGGATCTGCGCGCATCCGTGTCACTCGTTCTGGCGGGAATGGTAGCCGGCGGAACTACGGAGGTTTTACGCATCTACCACCTCGACCGGGGCTACGAGAAGATCGAGCTGAAGCTTCGGAATGCAGGCATCGACATACGGCGCGAGTCGTATGAGGAGTTCGCTCAGCCCGTCCCGCATATTATTTGACGGTTCGAATTTCCGAAGAAAAGGCCGCGCGGTGAGAACGCGTGTCTCCCGCTCAGCGTAACTTCCCGCCCGCTTGGGAAGTCGAGTTACGTCCCGATCGGAAAGCCGGGTGCGACCTTGCATCGAATCGCGGCCGCTCCACCGTTTTTAACCAGTTAGGCCCCATATGCCTGCCCTTCAGGCGCCAAGAAAAATCTCGCGTCGACAAGAACTGCGGCAGGACGCGGTAGTGACGGTCTACGCCCGCGCGCTCGATTTCTACAGTAGGAATAAGACGTACGTACTCGCGGCTGCGGCGGTGCTCGTGGTCGTGATCGTCGGATACGTCGGTTATCGGTTTTATCTCGTGAGCCAGGGGGACGAGGCTGCGCGTCTACTGGGCCCGATCGTACTGACGTACGAGCAAGGGAATTACCAGGAAGCGCTGGATGGAACGGTAGACCAGCCGGGGCTGCTCGAGATTGCCAGGCGTTACGGCCAGACGAAGGACGGCAATCTCGCCCGTTTCTACGCGGCGGATGCACTCTACCGTCTCGATAGGAAAGAGGAGGCGCTCGAATACTTCGCCGCATTCGACAAGGGGGCCGACTTTCTGGGTGCTGCCGCCTATGCGGGCCAAGCGGCGGCGCACGAGGACCTCGGCGATCAGCGTCGGGCCGCCGCACTTTACCGCGAGGCGGCGTTGGTCTACGAGAACAACCTGACCTCTCCCCAATATCTGCTCGAAGCTGCGCGGAATTTCGAGGCCGTTGGTGACTACGGGGCGGCCCGTGGGGTCTACCAGCTGATTAGTGAGCAATTTCCGGAATCTGAGGTGGCCGAGGGGATCGAATTCTACGAGGCTCGACTCGACGCGCTGCAGGGCAGGCTGTAACTTGCCTCCCGGTTGAAAGGCGGCTCGATCATTTGCCGCCACCACACTGCTTCAACAAATGGCACGTCCAAGAATCCTCGTCGTGGACGATGAGCCGAGCATTCGGCGCACACTTCGCGAAATTCTCGAATACGAGAAGTATGATGTCGAAGAGTCGGTCGACGGCGAGCAAGTCCTCGAAGCCGTTAAATCGAAACGGTTCGACGTCGTACTGCTCGACGTCAAGATGCCGAAGCGCGACGGCATGGAAGTGCTGAGGGTTCTCCGGTCCGATTTCCCGCAGCTGCCCGTTGTCATGATATCGGGCCACGGAAACATCGAGACGGCCGTCGAGGCCACGCGGATGGGCGCTTTCGACTTCATCGAGAAGCCGCCCGACCTGAACCGGCTGCTGGTTACCGTGCGGAACGCATTGGATCGCGGGGTGCTGGAAGTCGAGAACCGCCACATGAAGCGGACAATTGCCGAGAAATACGAGCTGGGTCCGATTCTCGGCGAAAGCCGGCCGATTGAGGACATCAAAACCACGATCCAACGCGTCGCCCCTACGGAGGCGCGGGTTCTTATCACGGGTGAGCCCGGCACGGGCAAGGAACTCGTCGCTCGGTGGATCCACCATTCGTCGAATCGCTCCGCCGGACCAATGGTCGAGGTCAACTGCGCCGCTATTCCGAGTGAGCTGATAGAGAGCGAGTTGTTCGGACACGAGGAAGGCAGTTTCACGGGCGCGACCCGACAGCGTGTCGGCAAATTCGAGCTTGCCAACGAGGGCACGCTCTTCCTTGATGAGATCGGCGATATGAGCCTGTCGGCGCAGGCGAAGGTGCTGCGGGCGCTCCAGGAAAACAAGATCTCGAGAGTGGGGGGCGACCGGGCCATTCCGGTCGACGTTCGCGTTATTTCTGCGACGAACAAGGACCTGCTTGCCGAGATGGCGGAGAATCGGTTTCGCGACGATCTCTATCATCGGCTGAGCGTCATCATCATCAACGTGCCACCCCTTCGCGATCGGCGCGACGACATTCCGCTGCTCGCCGAAGAATTCAGCGAGCGCCTCGCGCGGCGGAACGGGATGGTCGCGAAACCCTTTGACGAGGCCGCGCTCGCGCGGCTCAAGACGCTCGAGTGGCGCGGCAACGTGCGCGAGCTTCACAACGTCGTGGAGCGCCTGCTCATCCTCAGCCTGGGAAACCGCGTGGCGGTGGAGGATGTCGATCGGCTGGTTGCGCCGGGCAACGCCAGTGCGGACCCTATCCTCCAGATACTCGGCTCCACCGACCAGTTCGCCGATTTTCGGGATGCCGCAGAGGCGCTATTCATCAGAAAAAAACTCGACGAGTTCGACTGGAATGTGAGCCGCACGGCCGAAGCAATCGGCATTCAGCGCTCGCATTTGTATAACAAACTGAACAAGTACGGAATCGACCGTGGCGACGACGCCAACGTTGAGTAAAGAGATCGAAGCAGCGACGCCATGGCCGATTTTCTGATCGAAGCGATCCACCTGCAGAAAAGCTATCCCACACCGGATCAGGGCGAGCTTCGCGTTCTTCGGGATGTTTCGTTCGGCATTTCGACCGGAGAGTTCGTCGCCGTCGTGGGAGAGAGCGGAACGGGGAAGAGCACGCTCCTTCATATTCTCGGGACGCTCGATCGGCCGACCGGGGGCAACGTGCTGTTCGAGGGCTCCGACATTTTCGCTCATGGCGATCAGGAACTCGCGCTTCTGCGAAATCGATCGATCGGGTTCGTCTTCCAGTTCCACCATCTGCTTCCCGAGTTCTCCGCCCTTGAGAACGTTGCGATGCCGGCGCTGATTCGCGGCGACCGCATCGGGGCCGTCAGAGAGCGTGCGACCCATCTGCTCGACATCCTCGGTCTCGCTGAAAGGAGAAACCAGCGCCCGAGCCAGCTGTCGGGCGGTGAGCAGCAACGGGTCGCCGTGGCGCGTGCGCTCATGAACGAGCCGGCACTGGTTTTGGCCGACGAACCGACCGGTAATCTCGACCTTCGCACCGCAGGCGTGCTGCACGAAGAACTGATCCGCCTCGCGAAGGAATTGAGAAAAACGTTTGTCGTCGCGACCCACAATCTGGCCCTTGCCGCACTGGCCGATCGCGTCCTCCGGCTGGAGAATGGAACGATCTCCGATCGTTCGGAGTGACCGATCCATGGAACAGCGGCTCGTATAAGTGGTGATACCTTTTACGAACCTCAGCGATTAAACTGTGCAAGTTTCCAGGTGATGGATACCGATACGATCATTCCCGACGTCAAGCAGATAGGCTTCGTCGACGTTCCCGTCGACCCGACGATCGATCTCTACTCTGAAATTGAGAGACTGAAATGGGATAAGAATGCCGTAATCCTGGCGCACTACTACCAGGAATCCGAGATCCAGGATATCGCCGACTTCATCGGCGACTCGCTGGGACTGGCGCGTCAGGCCGCCGCAACAGACGCCGAGCTCATCGTCTTCGCCGGCGTCCATTTCATGGCCGAAACGGCCAAAATTCTGAATCCGTCGCGAAAGGTCATTCTGCCTGATCTCAATGCCGGCTGCTCACTGGCGGACTCCTGTCCGCCTGACGCGTTCAGAGCGTTCAAGGCCCGTAGACCTGACCACATCGTCATCTCCTACATAAACTGCTCGGCTGAGATAAAGGCGCTGTCTGACATCATCTGCACCTCGTCTAACGCCGAGCACATTCTCCGTCAGATTCCTGCAGATCAGCCGGTGATTTTTGCGCCCGACCGCAATCTGGGGCGCTGGCTCATGAAGCAAACCGGCCGCGACCTCGTGTTGTGGGACGGCGCCTGCATCGTCCACGAGGTGTTCTCCGAGCAGAAGCTGGTTCGCCTGAAAGTCCGCCATCCCAACGCCTTGATTCTCGCTCATCCGGAATGCGAGGAGCCGGTGCTGCGGCATGCCGACTTCATCGGATCGACTACTGCCATCAGGAGATACGCATCGAGCAGCGATCACAACGAGTTTATCGTGGCTACGGAGGAGGGGATACTCCACCAGATGCGGAAAGACAGCCCTGACAAGACCTTCATATCCGCTCCTCCCGACAACGGGTGCGCTTGCAGCCAGTGCCCGCACATGCGGTTGAACACCCTCGAAAAGCTTTACCTCTGCCTGGAATATGAGTCACCGGAACTCGAAATGGACGAGTCGCTTCGCCTCGCTGCTCTGCGTCCCATCGAGAGGATGATGGAGATGAGCAGAGACGTGAGGTGAGCCCATGGCGAAAGCAGAACGCATTCCGTTGTTTCCACTCGGTCTCGTGCTGTTCCCCCAGGAGGTGCTTCCCCTGCACATCTTCGAGGACCGTTACAAGAAGATGATAAGTTACTGCCTTGCCGAAAACGCTCCGTTCGGACTTGTCGGCGTGGACGGCGAACAGATGGCGCAGGTCGGGTGCACGGCCCGCGTCCAGCGGGTGATCCGGGAGTACGAGGACCAAACGCTCGACATCGAGACGGTGGGCGAAATGCGATTTCGTGTCGGCTCGCTGCACGATGATCTCCCCTACACGACGGCCGATGTCACTGAGATCAGAGATCGTGAAGAGCCCATCGTGATGCCGCAGCGCGAGCGATTGGTAGCCCAGCACATGAAGCTGCTCGAGCTGCTCGGCGAGACGATCCGGCCGAACGCATACACGGAAGAACACCTTCTCAGCTTTCGAATCGCCGCCTCGGCCGGCCTCGACCTACCGCAACGGCAGAAAATCCTCGAGATCGACAGCGAGGCTGCCCGGATCAGCCACCTGGTGGATTACTTCCAGGACTTCATTCCGCGCGTTCAATCCCTGAAGCAGCGTCGCGAACGAATCCAATCAAACGGCCACTTCAACTGATGCCCAAGATCGGACCCTACAACCTTCACACGGTCGACGCCGGCCGCTTCCGACTCGACGGCGGCGCGATGTTTGGTATTATCCCTAAGACCTTGTGGAACAAGTATATAGAGGCAGACAACAGGAATCGAATTCCGCTCGCGATGAGGTGCCTGTTGCTCGAGGGAGATGGGAGGCTGATCCTGATCGACAACGGTCTCGGGCATAAGTACGACGCGAAGTTTGCCGACATATTTGCCGTCGATCACGAGCACTCGACGCTTGCGGGGTCACTTAATGCGCTGGGCTTTTCACCGAAAGACGTAACCGACGTCGTTCTTACACACCTTCATTTCGATCATTGTGGCGGGAGTACAGGTCGGGATGGAGACAAGCTGGTGCTCACGTTTCCGAACGCCATCCACCATGTCCAGGCGACGCACTGGGAGTGGGCCTGCCGCTCGAATTCGAGGGAAAAGGCATCGTTTCTCGATGAGAACCTCGAGCCCCTCGCGGCCTCCGGCCAGATTCGGAAAGTCGACGCGGCAGCGGGGCTCGTGCCGGGCCTCGAACCGATCGTCGTCGACGGCCATACGCGCGCTCAGCAGGCCGTCCGGATTTTCGACGATTCGCGGTCCCTCGTGTACGTCGCCGATCTCATCCCGACCAGCGTTCATATTCCGCCGGTGTGGTGCATGGCATACGACATCGAGCCCATGAAGTCCATGGCCGAGAAGGACGCCTTTCTCACACAGGCGGTCGAGAGTAGGTGGCATCTTTTTTTCGAGCACGACCCGCTCGTCGAAGTGCTCGACCTGGAACAAACGGAGAAAGGTATTCGTGGTACGGGAGCGCGAAACCTGGCCGATCTTTAGCAGGCGCGTCAGAGTCAAAAACAACGGACAACACCCGCCTATTCCGTACTGATCGCTACGACTTTGAACGGGGCCAAAGCGCCCTTAAGCGAATCAGTTGACTCGAGCGAATGAATGCAAGCGCGAAATTTGTGCCCCGTCCGGTTGAAACGCTTCATCGGGTTCGTGCATCCATTAGGTCGAGATACGCCGGGCAACTCAGAATGAGACGCTTCGTTGTCATAATTGCGCTTGCGATGGTCGGGTTCGCGAATCCGCTCGGATCGTTGAATTCTTCCGTCGACAGCCCCGGCCGGATCGAGCCTCCTGAGATTACGGTCCAGGAGAGCACCTCGACCGGCGAACTGAGCCTGGTGACGGCGGCCTGGCGAAGCCCGCTCGCATCCGAGATCGCATCGCTCGGACCCAGCTTCAACGCAGCTGATCTCGTTACAACGACAACCGCCGCTCTGGATCGCACTTCGAGGACGTTTCGACTTCCCTCTCTCGAACAGCCGCTGGTGCAGATATTGTCCTCGGATTTCGAGTCCGTGACGCTCAACGGCGTGAGTCAACGCACCCTTGAGCAGCTCGCTGATCTGCTGCCACGAGACGTCGTCGGTGTAATTGGGATAGGCTTGATGCAGGGTGAACCGGTGGGGACTCTCGACGTCAGGATGCTGACGTTCGATCCCGAATCGCTCACGTTGAGACGATACCGTCGCTTGAGCGTGCGGACCAGTCACGCTCCACTGGTTGCGGCCCAAGCTGGAAAGAGGGCGGGGCCCGGTGGGAGCAGCCCGCATCTCGCCGTGACGAGAAGCGCGCTCGCCGACGGGTCGTGGTTCAAGGTCCCGGTTACCGAGGAGGGTATCTACCGCATCGACGCCGACTACATTGCAGCGTTAGGTCTGTCGCCTCAAGGGATCGATCCGGCCCGGCTTCGGGTTTTCGGCAACGGCGGAAAGCCTCTGCCCGCGCTGAATGGCGACCCCAGACCGGCCGATCTGGTCGAGCAGCCGATTTACGTCTTTCACGACAACGACACGGCATTTGAGCCGGGCGAGTTTGCCCTCTTTTATGGTGTGGGTCCTCGGGGATGGACCTACGACACGGAACGAAAGGATTTGGGGCATTA
>DATKEJ010000090.1:0-11441 GCA_035512315.1 Rhodothermales bacterium
CCGGGGAGGTTCGGACGAGAACCAAGGGAGAGACAAGCATGTAGTAGCCAGGCTGCCACTGTTTTCGGACGCGGGTTCGACTCCCGCCGCCTCCACCAACGTAACTCCCTCACAACTGGCTATTTAGCTTGACCGGCGGCAGAATCGCGTACGAGGATCCCGTAGGCGGAAACCGCGCCGCCGCCATCAGCCATCGCGCCGGTTCGAATCCCTGCCTCCCAGCCAAAGCGGCGACCCGCCGGTCCGTTTGTTGGCCCGCTGCTCAATAGGTACACTCCCAGCCCCGCCCACCGGTAGAGCGTCCAGCGCTCGATGTCCCACTCGAAGGCTTTTCGATCCTCACGACGGTCTGTGTGACAAAGTAACCCCGGCGTAGGATGGGAGATGGCAATGCACGCAGAGAACGCGACTGTCCCAAGCTCCGGATCCCGGATTGCGGGACTCGTCTTCTGTTTGACGTACTCACCGACACTACTCAGCGAGTGTCCCAGCTTCGTCCTGGCGCCCACGTTCAGCTCTTCATTTGAAGCGACGGCGATGGCGGCCGCGGACCTGAACGGCGACGGCAGGTCGGATGTGGTTCTCGCGCACGGACAGGCGAACGCCGTGTCCGTTCTTCTGGCCGGTCCGAACGGCTTGCAGCCGGCGGGAACGTTCGCCGCAGGTCAGTCTCCATCGACGGTAGCAACGGCTGATTTCAACGGGGACGGCCACGTCGATCTCGCGGTTGTGAACGTCGAATCGAGTGACGTTTCCATCCTCCTCGGTCTCGGTAATGGCACCTTCCACAGCGCGGTCAACTACTCAACTGCGAATCCGCCTCCGCCCTTCGTCAGCAGAGCAGCTTCCCTTGCCGTCGCGGATTTCAACCATGACGGGAAGCCCGACATCGCCGCAAGCCATGTGTTCGCGGGGAACCGGACCGTCACACTCATGATTGGAAGGGGAGAAGGAACATTCGAGACTGGCTTGCCTGCAGTATCCGACATTGGCGGACGCGTCATGATCGCCGCCGATGTGACGAACGACGGTCACACTGATCTCGTGTTGGATGGCAGGGAAGGCATCGTTGTCGTCTACGCCGGCAACGGCGACCTCACATTCCAACGGAAAGCCGAGTATCCGGGCCCGCGTTTTGTGAGCGCGATGGTGGCGGCCGACTTCAACCAGGACGGCCTCATGGATCTCGCTTTGACGGACTCAGGGGGCTTCTCGGTTTTCGTCCTGATGGGCGAGACCGGAGGTGGATTCAGCGCTGGTGGATTCAGCGCTCCCGTTCGCGTTCCCGCCGGTAACTATCCTACGTCGCTCGCCACAGACGATTTCAATCACGACGGGAACCCTGACCTGGTAACGGCGAACTCCAACAGCGGCGACATCTCGGTCTTGCTTGGGGATGGACGGGGCGGGTTCGAACGTGAAAAGTCATTCTCCGCGTTTCGCTCGTTCCTGCTGGCGCTCGGCGACGCAAACGCCGACGGTGAAACGGATGTGTTCGTTGCGAACCACTTTGACACCCCTCTCGTGAGTGTCCTGGCGGGCGACGGTACGGGAGAGTTCGCGTCGGCGCGGACCTTTCGCGCAGGGTCCTTCGTGGACGCCGTTCCATTCGACCTCGATCACGACGGATTTCCAGACCTGGCAGTGCCGAACGGCAGTTCAGCAACTCTGTCCGTCCTTCGCAATCTGAGGGATGGCAGATTTTCCGATCCTGCTTCTTATGTGGTCGATGGCGGTCCGTATGCGGTCGCGGCCGCTGACCTGAACGGCGACACCAGAGACGACCTTGTCGTCACGGTTGCGTCGAATTCGACAACCGGGCATCTGGCAGTGTTGATCAACCGAGGAGATGGATCGTTCAAACCGGCAGCGATCCGACCGCTCGCCGGTCGACCGTTCGCACTCAGTGTCACCGACGTGAACCTTGACGGCAAACAGGATGTCATCGTCACATTCCTGGTTGGGAGCAACGTCGCCGTTCTGAAGGGTCAAGGCGACGGCACGCTAGGCGATCCCACCTATCATCCGGTTGGGTTTACCGCACCCCTCCTCGCTCATGGCGACCTCGACGGAGACGCATACCCCGATCTTGTCCTTCGAGGTTCGGAAGGAAGCGTCGCAATCCTCATGAACAGCGAGGGCGCTTTCATCCGGTCTGTCACGATGTCTCCAGGTGGCCTGGGGGACCTGGCCCTGATCGACGTCGATGCGGACAACCGCGTGGACCTTGTGACGGCAAACCTGGACGCCGGCACCATTACGGTATTCAGAGGGAGCGGAGACGGCTCATTCGGCTCTGGCGCAACGTTCGCCGCGGGTCACAGGCCGCGGGGTATTCGAAGTGGTGATTTCACCGGCGACGGTGTTCGCGATCTTGTCGTGGCGAACATCAACCGAGGATTCTCCCTCCTTCGAGGATCTGGTCATGGAACCTTCGGTCCGCCAGAGAGCTACCTGGTCGGCCCCGCAGGCGTAGCTGCTGCTGCCGATTTCGATCAGAACGGCCGTCTCGACCTCGCCGTCACGATGATTCATCGCGTCGCGATCGTGCTCAATCACTGCGATCCCTCTCCCACCATCCGCGATATTCGGCCGCCTTACGGAATCATCAGCGGCGGAGAGACAGTCGAGATCAGGGGAATGAACCTTGCGGACGTCACCTCGGTACTTTTCGGTGGGAGCGAGGCTGTGGTGACCTTCCGATCGAACGATCGCATCACGGTCCTCACGCCGACCCACTCGGCTGGTAGCGTGACCGTCAGTGTCAGTAGCTCGGGAGGCATCTCCACCGGAACGTTTCTCTATCTCGCGGCGATCCAGGACGTCCCCGCCATGTCGGGACCTCTTCTTCTTACCTTCATTGCGGCCATCACCGCGATAACGCTGTGGAGACTGCGCCAATTCTGATGCCGACAGTGATGTATCGCGCGATGATCACGCAGGATACTTTCACCGGGAAGTTCGAGTCCTTGCCTCCCAGCCACGGTTTTCGGTCCTGCAGAATCTACTGCACTACCGGGAATTCAGCGGAGGTCACGACGGGACGCATACAACGATCGGGTTCGCCGAGGGGTTGCAGAAGCTGCTGCCGCGCACGCTGGACACGCCCGAAAAGTAAAAGGGGACGCAGCGCCACCAATTCCGTTCTAACTTCGTCCAATCTTCCAGCCAGCGGCGACGCGCCGCTGCGTAGGTTGGCCAAGCTTCTTCAGGTTTTCTGCGATTCAGGATCAGTCGTCGCGAGAGCCGCGGTTCGAACTTCGCTCTGCCTCCCAGCCAAAGTCATTCCGAGCGGATGCTCCTTGCCGTCGTCGGCCGGACATCGGCCGCCGGCGTCTCTGTGGTGCACACATTGACTTCAGCGCCGGAACCGCACTCGCAGCCCATGCGGGTCGGGGGCCTGATTGGGCTGCTGCATGGCGTTGGTCATCGGGACGATGGCAACGAGCGCGCCGTCGCGCCCTCCATCCCTGATCTCGATCACACCGAGTCCGGGTGTGCTGCCGATGGCGTTGTGCGGATCGCCGCTGAGTGGCGTCGGACCCCGCAGCGCGACAAACAGGCGCTGGCCGCCTGGCGCAGCATCGATCAGGTCGGGTGCGGCGTTGTCGGTCAGCGGACCGTTCAGGTTCACCGTGTTGACGCGCTCACCGCGCGCCAGCTCCAGGATCTCGGCGACGTCGTTGTGCCGGTCCATCACCCACAGGTACCGGTCGCCGCCAGCCGGGGCGACGCCATGGGAGTCGGCCGCGCCTTCTTTGCTGAACAGGACCTTGGGCGCCGGCGAGTTCGCCCGGTTGGCCGCTGAGTAGCCGCTCACCGGAAAGCGGTAAACGTCGAAGCCGTACAGCTCCTCGTGGTGCGGATCGGTCGATGACACGTTGACCGGACTGCCGCCGGAGTTGAGATACATGTGGTCGCCCATCTGAAGCCCGCCGCATCCGTTTCCGCCGACCGTCTGCCTGTCGTACTCGGCGACGATCCTCATCGGTGTGGCCTTGGCGTCCACCACGAACAACCCGCCACCCCGCAGCGTGACGAAGCTGTACCGGCTGCTCGCGTCGATGATCGGACAGATCGGCCAGTTCACCGGACGCAGGTCCGGATCTTCGCAGCGGCGTCCACTCGGGGTCGTACAGGTCATCAGGTCGAGTGTCGCGCCGGTATTGTGAACGAACGAGTTAGCGGCGAAATCGGTGTCGATCCGCTCGAGCCGCTTGCCGTTCTGGTTCGCCACCAGAATGTACGACCCATCCGGCGCCGCAAACGCCGCGTGCGCCTGACGCGTTCCGGTGCTGCCCACCGTCGTCTCGATGCATTGCAGCGGCATGCGCTTCTCGGCGTCGAAAATGACGACGTGGCCGCTCGCTACGAAAGCAAGAATCGCGTGTGTCTGCTCATTGTTGAAGAGAACCATGTGCGGGCGGACGGGACGCCTGCCGGTGGTCGCGAAACAGAGGTCCGCGGTTTCCGCGCCGAGGTCCATCCGCACGAGCGGCTGCGCCCGTTCCGCGGCGTTTCCCATCAGGTCGGAGCCCTCGTAGATGAGGAGCTGCCCGCCGTATCCCTCTCGCGTGTCGGATTGATCGGCAATCCAGACTTCGAACCCGCCCTTAGCGCCCGAATCGATACCGGTGCGGCACCCGGTGAGAACGACACCCAGAATGAGCAGACCGAGGAGCATGCACGATAGACGGACTTTCATGAAGGACCTCCTTGCCCGGCACGCCCGACGAGGGGGGCGGCGGCAGTGATTGTACTCTTCAACGCGACCGTGGTGAGCTGCGGCCACCGCCGACCGCTACCGGATCATCGCGCCGCTCGGCCGCGGCGCCTAACATGTCTGCCGAGCAGCTGCGCGGCGCCGAGGCGTCGCAGAAGAGCGATCTGTACGCGCGGGGGCTGTGAAGGACCATCAGTCGTTCAGATCCCACCGGTTGTATGCGATGTCACCGAAGGCTTGGTTGTACTCACCGCGCATCCGTGGCAGGGAACTGCCGATGTCTAGGCGGCGATAGCGAGCACTGCAGTTAGATAATTATCCCTGCCTCCCAGCCAACTTCCCGCTCCGGACCATAGTGAGTCGGCGGAACGGTGCGGCGATCTGCCCGCTCGATACGATCGTTGCCTCGCACGCAGTCTCGCGGGGTCTGTACTCTGTCGTTCGGACCATGACGCCCCGCCTGCTCACTGTCTCGATATTCGACAGCTTCGCGTCGCTGTCGTTCATCTCTTCAATTCGCGCGAGGCCGAAGTCCAGGATCTTGGCCCGCTCGTCGATCGTGATGAAGATGCTACAGGATCGGACGATTCTCCGCCGACAACCTCCTCCAGCTCGATTGTGGCATCTGCAATGGCGTGCAGTCGGTGTCGCAGGTCTTTGCGCAGACAACTGCGAACGAGATTGCGAACCCCTCCATGCGTGGCCCGGGGCAGTTCGTCCCGGTCCACGTCCCGCTCCAGGATGCCTGCCTGAACGCGGCTCATGCTGTTGCCGCGGTTGACTTTTAACGGAAGCGCGCGCTCTACTGAACGATGCTATGGGGTCGGATCCCTGATCGGTCGAAGACTCAGCCACTATCGAATCCTGGGGCAGATCGGCGCAGGAGGCATGGGTCTCGTCTATCGCGCGCAGGACGAGCACCTGGAGCGCGATGTAGCGCTGAAAATCCTGCCACCTCGATCGCTGGCCGATGACAATGCCCGAAAGCGTTTTCGTCAGGAAGCCTTCGCACTTTCCCGCCTGGCCCACACCAACATCGCTGTCGTCCATGATTTCGATACTGAGGAAGGGATCGATTTTCTAGTCACTGAATACGTTCCTGGAGAGAGCCTCAACGAGAAGCTTGCGCTCGGACCGCTTTCCGAGAAAGAGGTGCTGAGACTAGGGCTCCAACTCGCCGAAGGCCTGGCCGCGGCACATGCGCGTGACATCATT
Source organism: Rhodothermales bacterium (assembly GCA_035512315.1). Taxonomy (GTDB): domain Bacteria; phylum Bacteroidota; class Rhodothermia; order Rhodothermales; family DATKEJ01; genus DATKEJ01. Next base: position 5,939 of record DATKEJ010000090.1, read on the forward strand.
CATCGCGACATCAAACCGGCGAACCTTCGCGTTACTCCGGAGGGGCAGCTGAAGATTCTCGACTTCGGACTCGCCAAACTGCTCTCCGGCGGAGATCCGGACGACTCCACCCAAATCCGGGTTCAGACGGAGGGCATCGTCGGAACCCTCCCCTACATGTCCCCGGAGCAGCTTCAGGACGGGCCGATCGACGCTCGCACGGACATCTGGGCTGCCGGATGTGTGCTCTACGAGATGGCGACCGGAAAACGCCCGTTCGAGTGCCGGTCCGACCAGGCACTTGTAGCGGAAATTCAAACCGGTCGGGTTACGCCCGCCAACCGCGTCAACTCGCAGATCTCGGGAGAATTGGCCCGCATCATCGCCAGGTGCCTCGAGAAGAAGCCGCAACACCGCTATCAGTCGGCTGAAGCACTCCAAACCGAGATCCGTGCACTGCTGACCGCGGGCATCGAAGTTCCGCCAGAGCAAGCGCGACGCCGCCGGATCTTGAGGGGGTCAGTCGCTGCGGTGATGATCCTGCTGCTCACGGTTGCCGCCGCACTCTGGACTCAGTGGTCCCGTGCTCGATGGGTGCGCACGACGGCACTGCCGCAGGCCGCCAGGCTGATTGCGGAGGGAAAGGGTTACACAGCCTTGCGTCTGCTACGCCAGGCTGAAGCCTACGCGCCGGACGACCCTGTTTTGAGACAACTCTTTTTCGAGCACACCTTACCGATCGACATCCGCACCGAACCGGCAGGTGCTGACATTCACGTGCGAGATTATCTCGATCCACCCGAGCAGTGGGACTACATGGGGCGCTCGCCTCTGAAGGCTGTGCGCCTACCAACTCCTTCTGTCGTTGCCAAAGTGTCGCGACAAGGTTTTCTAACGAAGGAGATTCTCCTTTTTACCCCCGCGAAGGATCTAGAGGTGAATCTTCAGCCGGTCGAAGATGCGCCTTCGGATATGGTCGATGTTCCTGCCGGTTCGTACGAGCTTTTCAGCTTGCCCGCCGTCACACTCGCTCCTTACTGGATCGATCAGCACGAGGTGACGAACCGCGAGTACCTCGACTTCATCAGTCGCGGCGGCTACGACAGCCGCGAATTCTGGACTCAGCCGTTCCTCGAGAATGGTGTTGCCCTGCCGTGGCAGCAGGCGCGCGAAAGATTTCGGGACCGTACCGGTCGAGCCGGTCCGGCGACGTGGGAGCTTGGCTCGTACCCCAAGGGGGAAGATGACTACCCGGTCGGCGGCGTCAGCTGGTACGAGGCCGCGGCATACTGCCACTCCGTCGGCAGGCATCTGCCGACCATCTACCATTGGTATTGGGCCGCGGACCTGGCTTCGTTCACTCAGTATGCGAAGTTCAGCAATTTCGGCGATGGGCCGGAGAAAGTGGGCCATCCCCAGACTCTCGGAGGTCACGGAACATACGACATGGCTGGCAATGTCAAGGAATGGGTGTGGAACGAGACGGATGGCGGCCGCCGATACATCTTGGGCGGCGGGTGGAACGAGCCCAGCTACATGTTTCGGGATCATGACGCCCAAAATGCGTTCGACCGGCAACCTTTTTATGGTTTCCGGTGTGCGCGATACACGGTGCCGCCAGCTCGCTCGCTGATGGCACAGGTGACGGCACCCTCGCGTAACTACGACCGGGAGAAACCTGCTGATGATGAGGTATTCGAAGTCTACCGCCGTCTTTACGAATACGATCCACGGCCGCTCGATGCGAGGGTGGAATGGGTCGACGAGAGCTTCGACCACTACCGGTTGGAGAAAGTGAGCTTCACGGCCGCCTACGGTGACGAACGCGTTCCGGCCCTGTTGCTCCTTCCCAGGAACAGCACCCCACCGTTTCAGACCGTCGTCTGGTTTCCAGGCGCTAACGCATTTGTCGACAAGTCCGTCTCTGATCCGGCCCAAGCGCAGGGGAAGTGGTTCCTCTTTCTCGTTCTCAGCGGCCGGGCCGTGGTCATTCCGATCTACAAAGGAACCTACGAACGCCATGTTGGTCCGATCGGCGCGCCCCACGTATGGCCAGACATCCTGATCGACGCGGCGAGGGATCTGGGGAGGGCGCTCGACTACATCGAGGCGCGGCCGGATCTCGATGACCACAGGGTGGCTTATTATGGCCTGAGCATGGGCGCCGGCCTGGGGCCGCTGATGACCGCCGTCAATCCACGATTTCAAGCGAGCATTCTTCTCGGCGGTGGCCTCTATTTCTGGCACCGCCCTCCGGAATCGGAAGTTTTCAATTTCCTGCCGCGGTCAAAGGTGCCGACCCTGATGATCAACGGGCGACATGACTTCTTCTTCCCAGTGGAGACCTCGCAGAATCCGATGTTCGATCTTTTAGGTACACCAGCAGCCCACAAGCGCCACAGAGTCTTGGAATCAGGCCACGTGCCGCTCGAACGCAACGAGATCATCAAGGAGTCTCTCGACTGGCTCGACCGCTATCTCGGTTCAGTTAAGAGGACGACCCCGACCCCGGGCGTGACACCAACAGCGCGCCAGCGGTCGAGCGGCAGCGGCCGTCTCCGAGCGACTCCGGTAAGCGGCGTGCGAATCTCGAGCCTGGACTAATGCCACCGATGGCGCGATAGGAGGCGCGACATGAGCCCAGTCCTGCTGCAGTGCCTGTTGCTGGGATGGCTCTGTGCGGCGTCTGACGCAGGACTCTCCTTACCGCACGCAATCAACCAGCAAAGGGAAAACTCTGCGACCGAAGAATCGTCAGCACAAACAGCCGTGGTTGATCACGCTGAACGGGAGAAATCCGATCCGATTCTGCTCGAGGAGATCACAGTCACCGCCAATCGACGCGAAAACACACTCCAGAAAACTCCAATGAGCGTTTCAGTGATCAAGGGCGAAGATCTCTACGATCGAGGAGCGGACCAGGCAAAGGACTATGCTGGGTTGATCCCGGGACTCTCCTTGAGTGATCCTTCTGGTTTCAACAAGCTTACGTTGCGCGGGATCTCCTCCTCCGGACTCATGGAGCACCACGCTCTCACCGGTTTGTACCTCGACGATTCACCAATCAGTCATCCAGGCGCCGGTGGCGGATTCGAGGGCCACCCCGATCCGTATCTGCTCGATCTCGACCGCATCGAGGTCGTACGCGGGCCACAGGGAACTTTGTACGGTGCCGGTGCAATGGGCGGAGTCGTGAAAATCATCACCCGTGAACCTGTCTTCGACCGAACGGAAGGTCGTGTCGACATTTCGCTGGGAGTGATCGAGCGCGGAGAAACCACCCAAGTCATCGAAACCATCGTTAACGTTCCTCTGGTTCCCGATCGAGCCGCGCTACGCGTGGTAGCGTTCGCCAACGACCAAGGCGGGTACATCGACAACATCGACCGAGGACCCGATGTGAACGATCGCCTGAGGCAGGGAGCACGGATCAGTCTCAATTGGCATCCTGGTGACAAGCGGCGATTCTCGGCGTCCATCACTGGGCAGCAGGACAGATCTGAGGATATTCCTCAAGATGATCATGGGCTGCCTGACTTCACACAGGCTGGATCGATTCCGCATGAGAGGGCGGATGATTGGCTTCTCGCGAGTCTAACGAGTGAGTACCAATGGCGCCAAAAAGACATCGTCTTCACGACATCTTTTCTGAATCGATCGACTGATGTTCAGGGGAACCTGACCAAACTTGTTTTCGCACTGTTCGGCGCGCCCCTTCCCACCACGATTTTGAATCGGCTCGATACCAGAGAGCTCACTCATGAGCTCCGCATCTCGGGTGAAGGTGGAGAACGATTGGGTTGGCTGGCGGGCGTCTTCTATCAGGATCGTGATGCGCGGTTCACTCAGAATGTCGACTCGCCGGGTCTCGACGAATTGACCGGAGGGCTGACGGAATTCTTTGGTGCCAAAGACAAGCTGTTCGTGACCGAGTACGACGGTCGGGAGAAACAGCTGGACTGGTTCGGCGAGCTTTCGTATCGTCTCTCGCCTCGGTGGACGCTCACCGCGGGGAACCGTTGGTATCGAATCGACCAGCGCGTCGACCGTTTTCAGTCAGGTGTTCTCTTCGAGGGCCCCACCGGACTGAACGGGAACAGGCACGACTCGGACGTAACGCCCAAAATCGGTCTCGCCTTTTACCCTGATGCACAGACGACTTACTACGCCACAATTGCGCACGGGTACCGTCCGGGCGGCTCGAATCTGAACGTCGAGGGCGCCTTCTGTCAGGGACGATTTGCCGAAATCGGTCTCGATCCCCCGTTCACATTCGGGCCTGACTCTCTGAGGAGCTACGAGGCAGGCTGGCGTCAGCAATGGCCGGGCAGACAACTGTATGTCGCCGCGGGCGGGTACCATATCGAGCGCACTGACATTCCTGTGGGAGTCTTCCCGGAGTGCGGTGTGATCATCAACGCTGGCGAAGCGGTGAGTGACGGAGCAGAGCTGGAGATCTCTTACCTGCCGATCCGTGGTCTGGTGCTTACCGCAGCGGCCGGTTACGTGGACAGCCGCATCAGTGAAGACGCGCCGCTGGCGGTGCTGGTAAAAGGCGATCCCATCCCCATGGTTCCAAAATGGGCAGCTACAGCCAGTGGCAGTTACTGGTTCAGCCTCACCAAACGCTGGACGGGAAACGTGCGCCTCGACTACCGATTCGTCGACGAGAGGCCGGGGGCGATCGGTCTGGATTCGTTCGGGCGACCAGCCCCTGCTTACCAATTGACGGATATGAGTGCCACGATGATGGGTCGGCATTGGCAGTACAAGCTGTCGATTGACAATCTCTTCGATGAGCGCGCGGTGTATTTTCGCCACGGCGGCTTCCTGCGCTCGGCCGATATCGTGAACCAGCCCCGCACGCTGGCGCTTCGCATCAGTCGCCTCTTCTGACCGGCTGTCGGGGCCATCGCGGCCGCTCGGCGCGGGGACGCGCCTCCAGGGAATGAGATGCCGCGCCGCGATCGCTGTTGCGCGGACCTCGATCATGATCTGCTGCGGCATGTTCCGCGAACGGATGCGCTCGACCGCGGCGTGGATCGACCCGGCGCGGTCGATGTGGTTGTTCTTGATCAGGAACATGTCGTAGAGGCCGTGGCGGTGGTTCCATCCACCCCCGGCGGCCACGGCGTACTTGTCGAGATGGCGGAGACCGGGCGCGGTCTTGCGGGTGTCGTAGATCCGGGCCTTCGTCCCCCGTACGGCGTCGACGTATCGGCGCGTCGCGGTGGCGATGCCCGAGGCGCGCTGGAGGAAGTTCAGCGCGGTGCGCTCGCCGGAGAGCAGCGCCACGACCGACGCGCTGGCCTCGGCGATGACCCGGCCGGGCTCGACCGCCGTCCCCTCCTCCACGAGCCGGTCGAACCAGCTCGAATCGTCGAGCTCGGCAAAGGTGATCGCCGCGAAGTCGAGCCCGGCGATCACCCCCTCCCCCTTGCTGACGAACACCGCCATGCCGCGGTCGGCCCGATCGAACATCGACTCGCTGGTGATGTCGGGCAGGTCCTCGTCGAGGGCCCGC
>DATKEJ010000091.1:0-6544 GCA_035512315.1 Rhodothermales bacterium
CCGGGGGCCGGGTTGTGAATCATTACCGGAATCAGCAATGGAGTGGACGTCGAGTCGTCGGAAGTGAGATGAGCCAGCGTGAGCGCTTCGTTTTCAGGATCCAGCCGTCCAGCGGCTGGAAACTGGTCGATTGGAATGAACTGGTTGCATATCGGGACCTCTTCTGGTTCCTGTCGTTGCGAGACGTCAAGGTCCGCTACAAGCAGACGGTCCTGGGCCTCGGCTGGGCAATAATTCGGCCCGTCATCAGCATGGTGATCTTCTCGATCATCTTTGGGAACCTTGCCAACGTTCCCAGTGACGGTGTTCCGTACCCGATCTTCACTCTGGCGGCTCTGGTGCCATGGACATATTTCTCGGCGGCTCTTACCGATTCTACGCAGAGCCTCGTCGCGAATGCCAGAATGTTATCGAAGGTTTACTTCCCGCGACTCGCGATTCCGATGGCGCCGGTACTTGGCGGTCTCATCGATTTCGCCATTTCGTTCGTTATCCTCGTCTTGATGATGGTGTGGTTCGGAGTCGTGCCGACTGCTCAGGTTTGGATTCTTCCGATCTGCCTTTTAATGATGATCGTCACCGCGGCCGGCGTCGGATTGTGGCTCTCCACCTTGGCCATTCTATACAGGGATTTCAGGCAGGCAATCGCGTTCATCGTGCAGCTGCTGATGTACGCCGCACCGGTCGTGTGGCCCGTTTCGCTGCTTGCCAAGGTTGGAACCGAGTGGGAGTCGGTAGTGAGATTGTTGTACGGATTCTACCCGATGGCGGGGGTAATCGAAGGGTTCCGGGCCTCGCTACTCGGAACTACCTCGGTGCCTTGGGATTTACTCGGCTCCGGCGCCATCGGCGCAATAGTATTGTTAATCACGGGGCTTCTGTTCTTCCAAAGAACCGAGCGGTATTTTGCCGATGTGGCTTGAGCACCGGGGAACGAGAATTACATCCCGTTTGAGAACCGTCAGATTCAGGTGAGATCGTTGGGTATGAGCCGACCTGCCATTCTAGTTGACGGCGTAAGTAAGCTCTACAGGATCGGGTTGAAGGAGGAGCGCAGCGATACCCTCGTTGGAGCTATGCTCACCTGGGCAAAAACTCCCTTCACGAACTACCGGCGCCTTCGGAATCTGACGTCGTTTCGGGAGTCGGCCACGGAGCCGGACGTGATCTGGGCTCTCCGCGACATTTCTTTCAGGGTAGAGGAGGGGGAGATCCTCGGCATTATCGGAAGGAATGGGGCTGGAAAGAGCACGCTCCTGAAGGTCCTGTCGCGTATTACTGAGCCAACGTCCGGTTTCGCCGAAATGTGGGGGCGGGTGTCAAGCCTTCTGGAAGTGGGAACCGGTTTTCACCCCGAGCTGACCGGAAGGGAGAACGTCTACCTTAACGGGACGATCCTTGGAATGACGAAGAAGGAGATCGACGACAAATTCGATGAAATCGTGGATTTCGCCGGTGTGGAGCGCTTCATCGATACTCCTGTCAAGCGCTACTCCTCCGGCATGAACGTGCGCTTAGCGTTCTCCGTCGCCGCCCATCTGGAGCCCGAGATCCTTCTCGTCGATGAGGTGCTCGCTGTGGGAGACCTCCAGTTCCAGCGCAAATGTCTCGGAAGAATGGATGCGGTGGCCAAAGAGGGCAGAACCGTCCTGTTCGTCAGTCACAACCTCGCAGCAATCGAACGCTTATGCCAACGCGCCCTCGTGCTCAATGACGGGACGATCTACCATGACGGACCCGTTCAGGAGGCGATCGCCGCATACATCGAACTGACGGGTGAGAGTTATGACGAGACCAAGGACCTCAAGGAAATCGAGCGAGCGAGGGGTCTCACGCCCATCATAAGCGGCGTGCGTCTCGTCAATCAGTACGGCAGATCCGCTTCAGCGATCAAAGCGGGCCAGTTCCTTCGAATCGTCATCGACTACGACCATCCCGACAAAATTCTCAACCCATCTTTCGCAGTCTCCTTTCTCGACAGGTACGATCAGTCTATTCTGCTGCTGTCAACCACGTTCCAGATGGAGGATGTTAAATCGATACCTGGTGCCGGACAAGTGGCCTGCGAGGTAGAATCGCTTCCGCTGGCCCCCGGCCGATACCGCCTTGACGTTTCCTGTCGATCGAGCGATAGACTGCTTGATGTCCTCGACCGATTCACGGAGGTCGAAGTGATCGAATCGAACTTCTACAGGACAGGAAGGATGCCGGACAGCCGCTGGACGAAATGTCTTGCGGTTGCCACTTGGGAGATGCCCGGCATCGACGTTCGCAGTTCCGCCGTGCCGGTGACTGTTACCCCGACCGACATCGAGACGAGAGAATGAGGCTGCCGGATTTCCTGGTTGTCGGCGCTGCAAAATCTGGAACGACCTCACTTTACCACCTCCTGAGGCAGCACCCCGACATCTTCATGTCTGCGGTTAAGGAGCCTGGTTTTTTCGCTCTGAAGAACCATGAGCTCCAGTTCAACGGACCTGGAGACATGAACGCAATCGGACGGTGCTCCGTGAACAGCCTCGAAGCCTACACCGCCTTGTTCGACGGAGCCGGCAGCAGCGTCGCCGCCGGTGAGGCCAGCAACATATATCTCTACAGTCCGGAAGCTCCGCCCGCCATTAAGGCGGCGATCCCTGACGTGAAGCTCATCGCAATGCTGCGCGATCCGGTCGAACGAGCGTTCTCGGCCTACTTGATGATGTTGAGAGACAAACGCGAGACACTTCCGTTCAGACTCGCGCTGCGTCAGGCAGAGAAGAGGGCCCACCAAGGGTGGTCGTACATGTGGCAGTATCAGGCAGGCGGCCGATATGCACAGCTACTGCAGCGATACCTCGACCTTTTCCCGCAAGATCAGCTTCTCGTGCTTTTCTACGACGACTTCGTCAGTAGTCCCGAAAGCGTCCTGAACAGAATCTGCGTCTTCCTCGGCGTAGGGCCCGCGAGATTCACGCCGTTAATCTCGAACCAGTCTCGAGACCCGATAAAATGGCCCATTGTTCGAAGCGACCGCATCAGGAATTTTGTCGATTCCGAATCCTCGTGGAAGCGAATCGCGCGACCTGCTGTCCCCAAGAAGGTCTTTAGAGGTCTCGGGGATACCCTCAGACGATGGAACATGCTGGTACCTCAACTGGACGAAGACGTCCGTCAAGAGCTGCGGTTGTACTACTACGAGGACACTGTGAAGTTGGAGAAGATCACGGGGAGAGACTTAGCGGCGTGGAAGCCATAATCTCGGAACTCCCCACCAGCCGGAGCACCTTACCGTGCCTCAGCTTCCGTCGCAACCGAATATGAACCTGTCGGCGGATTATGTTATTGTCGGCTCCGGCCTGACCGGCGCTACGATCGCGCGACTCCTGACGGATGCCGGCCGCGAAGTCGTCGTGCTGGAACGAAGGGACCATTTCGGAGGCAATGCCTTCGATCACACTCATGAGTCAGGTATCAGAGTGCATACCTATGGACCGCATTACTTCAGAACTTCGTCAGATCGAATCTGGAGCTTCGTCAACCGATTTGCAAGCTTTTACAGGTACGAAGCGCGACTCAAGAGTCAGGTGGACGGGAAGCTGGAGAACTGGCCGGTGTCCGCAGATTATGTTACGAGGACTGTGGGTTCGGATTGGGAGCCCGAGTTTCGCGGGGATGCCTCCAATTTCGAGGAGGCTTCGTTGAGCAAGATGCCAAGACTGGTCTACCAGAAGTTCGTCAAGGGCTATACGGAGAAACAGTGGGGTGTTCCCGCGCATCAACTATCCGCCTCGCTCGCCGGCCGCTTCGACGTGCGGAGCGGCGACGACGAGAGGCTGGTTCGGCATAGATATCAGGGCCTCCCGATCGAAGGCTACGGACGCATGATGAATTCGATGCTCGCCGACATCGATGTACACCTGAATGCCGATTACCTCGACCATCGGCACAGCATTACGGCCAGAAGGCTATTGATATTCACGGGCCCGATCGACGAACTCTTCGACTTCGACCTCGGACGATTATCATACCGCGGCCAGTCTAGAGATCATGTATACTTACGTGACGTGGACTACTATCAAGAGTACGGCCAGATAAACAATCCTAGCCCTGACAACGGCGCCCACATCCGCACCCTTGAATGGAAGCATATGATGCCTGAGGATCGTCGGGCGATCATCAAGGGAACCGTGATCACGAGAGAAACACCGATCACCCCCACCTCCCCGGCCGGATACGAGTATCCCTTCCCCGACGCAAGGAATCAGCGTCTATACGAACGGTACAGGGAACGCGCTAAGGCAATACCCGGTCTCCTCGTGTGCGGACGCCTTGGCGATTACCGGTACTACGACATGGACCAGGCGATAGGACGAGCAATGAAGCTCGCAAACCGGATACTGGATGATGGGAAAGAGCGGCTGCGCGCCACGGATTGAAGCGATCGGATCCGGGATCGCACGGCCATTCTGGTCCGTGATGATACCCACATTCAACTGTGCTCGCTACCTGACTCAGACGCTCGAGAGCGTCCTCGATCAAGACCCCGGTCCTGACAACATGCAGATTGAGGTCGTAGACGACTGCTCATCTCTCGATGACCCCGAGCACGTTGTCAGTGCGGTTGGGCTGGGTCGGGTAGACTTTTATCGGCAGCGTGCCAACGTGGGCGCCACGGCCAACTTCAATACCTGCATCAAGAGGAGTCGCGGTCACATCGTCCACATTCTGCATGGCGATGATTATGTCCTACGGGGCTTCTACGACCGCATGTCCTTGGGATTACGAGGCCGGGAGACCGGCGCCGCCTTCTGCGCGCATTCGTATGTTGACGAGTCAGGGAAGCGGGTTCACCAGACTGCGATTCATCGGTCAGACCCTGGTTTCCTTGATGACGCCCTCCCGTTACTGGCGCTCAGTCAGAAGATCCAGTTTGCAGCGATGGTGGTTCGACGGGAGTGCTACGAGAGACTCGGAGGATTCAACTCCACGCTCAGGCATGCGGCGGATTGGGAGATGTGGGTCCGGGTCGCGGCGAACTATCCGATCTGGTTCGAGCCGGCATTGCTTGCCGCCTACCGAATTCACGGAGACTCCGATACCTCCAGACTGGTTCTGTCGGGGGCAAATGTCCGTGACGTCAGACACGCCGAGCGATTTATCAGGGAAACGGTTCCTCCGCAATTGCGATCGAGCGTTTCGGCGGAAGTCCTTTTGAAGTACGGTCTCGACGCGGGCGAAACTGCACGTAGGCTCCTCAAGGAGGGGCATGTCGGGGGGGCACTTTGCCAGGCGTGGCAGTCGTTTCGCTGTTTGAGCAATCCGAACCTTCTGTCCCAGACAGCCGTTGGGCTGGTCAAGAAGTACTTTAGGTAATGCGTCAAAAGAAAGAATCGGGCGCTCCTACTCGCGATCTCGAACAAGTTGAACGGCATCCCGGAGGGGACGAGGGAATGATGCGTCCTTTCGTAAGGAAAAGACAACAAAGGTATACGCCAGGTTCAGACGTTCCCACTCGACTACGGACTCGTTGCACGTCAGGTCGATCGACCCTGTCGGAATAAGGCCGAACTGGGCCGCGGCGGAAAGAAGCTCGACGATTTCTCGTTTGCAGAAGACGCGAACCGGCGTCCCATAAGCCTCCTTGTCTCCGGTCTCGACCTTCGGCTCGAAGTAGTCGGTCGATGTAATCAGAACCGCTCCGGGCTTCAAGATGCGTGACATCTCACGGAAGTATGCCTCCGCATCAACACCATGCTCGATGACACTCAGGCAGGTAATTGCGTCGAATGAGTCGGATTCGAAATCGGTCTGTGTGATGTCGCAGTAGAGATAACGAATCGGACCGCGTCTGGAAGGCTTGCCGAACGTAATATTTCCGACGTGAAGGTTGTTGTAGCCGTACATGTACAGCCACGGAGTGATCATTGAGTATCGCTCACCGCCGGCATCGAGTATCTGCGCGTTGTTTTCCGTCGAATTCAGGATCAGGTCGAGTGCTGCAAGACTGTCCCAGTTTTTCTCGTGGTCAGGATTGCTTGGAAGGCCCAGGCGTCGGGCTTGATTGGTGGCGCCCGTGGCCTCTGCGCGATCTCGTAACACCGCGTTGTGCCAAGGCGCGTCTGGATACCCTTTTGGTCGAGATGCTCCGTATCTAAGTCTCAGTGAGAATCGAAAGCCGACATCCGACGATTCAAGGAGCATGAAAACGGCCTGCTTCGCCCGTTTTATGAGTCGTCGCGTCAAAGCTTGCCCTCTGCAAATAGTTCAATCCACAATCCGAAAATATAGTTGACCCGTACTTCGGTTCCCTCGTGATTTACGAGGTCGCGTCGCTTCAGGAAGCGTCCATACTCTAAATTGCACCATACTTACTGGCTTGTAGAACAGACCGAGTGGCGACATTGAACTCACTTCCGGGAATACCAGATCGGCAAGGATCTCGGGCGGTGCGCCTGTCGCGGCTGGCCAAGTTGATCGATACGGCGAGGAGCGAGCCGGGTCCATGTCACGACAGCCTGTCCTATCATGCCTGGGTCTCACCCAAGTACCATTACCTGTACATTAG
>DATKEJ010000092.1:0-8530 GCA_035512315.1 Rhodothermales bacterium
AGTTAGAATGCGTAGCCAAGCTGCCTAATGTCGAAAAAGGCACGCTCGCAAATACGGTCGGAGGCTAATCTATGAAGACGGACTCAACGTCTCCCAGATAATTGGACCTTCGGCGACGATGGGGTCGTAACCTAACGGCTCATTTCTCTGACGATTCGATCCAACGTGTCCCGAGTTCCCTCGATTGATAGCGCCGACAGGTCGGCATTCTCGAGGTTGCAGCTCATGGATTGAAGAACCGCCCGATCGCGATCGAGCAACTTCCACAATCCAGCAAGGCCCTCGAAGCCATCGCTCATGACGAAGCCGTTTTCGCCGTCCCTAATCAGGGACAGGCACCCCCCCACGTCATTGAACACGGCCACGGGAACGCACCGGTCGAAGGCCTCCGGAACGACGAGCCCGAACGATTCATTTCGACTCGGAAAGAGCAGCAGGTCGATCTGCTCGTAGAACCCGTTCATGTCGGGCACGTCTCCCAGGAACGTCACCGTCACGTTCGACTTGGCGGACGCGGCGAGTTGGTCGAGCTCGTCCCGAAGCGAACCCTCACCTGCGATGAGCAACCTCACGGGCATAGCGCCATCGTAGCCGACGAGCGACCGGATCACGAGTTCGTGGCGCTTCTGCTTCACCAGCCTGCCCGCCATTCCGACGGTGAGCGTTCCCGGGTACGCAGGCGCAATCTTTGCCGACCGGTGCGGGCTGAGCGTTATCCCGAACGGGACGATCACGACGGCCGATTTGCGGACCCTCACCCCCATTCCGCTCATCTTCTGGTATGCCTCGGTCGTCGAGCAGACGACCTTGGCATTCAGGACCACGGGCAAGAGAGAGTACCACCATGTCCTCAGGCGGCGACTCAGTCTCGAGCGACGCCCGGGCATCATCCCGTGCTGGAAAACGAGGCAGGGCTTTCTGCTCAGCATCAGCGGGATAACGACGGCGGGAAAGGCGGTGTGGATCAAGACGGCGTCGTATCTCCGCTCGAGGCTCCGCATGGCCGCAAGAGACTTCACAAAGGCTCCTCTGCGCGGATCGATGAAATGGACCGTCCCGTACCGGCTGACAACCTGAGAGACGGGTGCGGAAGCAGGCGAGGAGGTCCCGAGCAGTACGTCATGACGGGTTTCGGACGTGTCGTTCAGGGCCACCATCCCTTCAACGAAACGGGTGATTCCGCCGATCTTAAGATCCGAAACGACGTGGAGGACGCGCATAACGTTCCAGGTTCCAAGTTCCAAGTTCCAGGTTTCCAGCCATGGCGCACCGTTGCCTCAACGTTCGGGGACCCTACCAGATCCGCCTTACGAATGTCCAACCCGCGTCGGCTGATTCAGGGACGTCGAACGTTATCAGGGAATCACCCAGATCGCAACCAGTTCGCCTCGCCGGTTGAGCTCTGTCCCTACGATGGCCTGGGCCACTTTCGCCCCAGTGCCGGGCTCCTTCATTCGCCGGACGAGTAAGCCGTTGACTCCGAGTTTACCGGCCTTCTTCCTGGCATTCTCGAGCATGTCCGTTCGGTCGGTCCAAAAGTGGTCGCCCTCCGAGTAAATCACTGCGACCTTCTACGAGTCGTTCGGTAACCTTGAGACCGCTGAGAATAATTTTTTCATTCGTTAAATTCACCGGCTGTCAAATGTCTCGACTGCCTCAAAACACCCATTTCTGATGCAATTTTCTCGTCGCGAATTCGTGCGCCTGAGCGCAGTAGCTGCAGCCGTCACTCCGTTCTCGCGGTTCGATCTATCCCTTCAGCGCGGCCTCCCGCGCCTGTTTTTCGCGCCGGACGAAATAGCCCGCATCCGGGCGAACGCCGCATCGCCTCTGCTGCTGCCGGTGTACGAGGAATGGCGCTCGCTTCCCGACGAAGAAGCTGAAGCGGTGATTACCAAGGTCTTGGAAACGGGCGACCTCCTCTACGATTGGGGCACCGGACTTGAAGCAATTTACCGGCAGGCGACGCTAGCCCTGCTGTCGGACGAGCAACGGCATCGTGATCTCACGATGGTCGGACTTCGTACGCTGCGAGCGCTGCCACACTGGGACTACCTCCTGGACGGCGGAACGCGCCCCCTCGGTATCATGCGTGCGTCCAAAGCGACTACGGCGACCCTCCTGTCACTCGAAGTGTTGGGAGACCACGTTCCCGACGAGCTCCGCGAGCAGCTGCTTCTGGATGTTGCGGAGAAGGGCTGTGCACCGTGCCACCTGACGATCCAGCAGATGAACAACCCGGAGGAGGCTGAGGGATGGGGCGTCGACGAGATACAGGCGAAAACAACGGCGTGGGACATGTCCCGCTGGCCCTCGATCCTCGCCGTCAACAACCTCAGAGCAATCCCCACGATGGGTCTCGGCCTCGGCGCGTTGGCGCTCGAAGGCCGGGATCCCCGGGCGTCTATGTGGAGAGCAACAGCGAGCGACAGCGCCAGGCGCTTCCTGGATCTATTCGAGCCCGACGGCAGCTACTTCGAGGGAATCAGCTACGTGGACTTCGCGTTCCGGACACTCTTTCTGTTCCTGGAAGCCGACTATCGGATCCACGGCGACGTCGACTGGATACGGGAATCCAATTTCGACGGTGTCATCAACTACATCGTGGCGCTCCAGAACGGACGCAATGCCGACGGAACGCCCGACATCGTCAACATCAGCGACTCCCGCAAATCGGTATTCACCTGCGTGCCGTCATGGATAGCGAACCGCTCCGGAAATCCGCTCGCCGCGTACACTGCCACGCACTTTTCGGCAGGCGGCTACTTCGCGGACTTCCTGTGGTACCAACCCAAGCGCGAAGGCGAGCCACCGCCGGATACGCTCAAGAACGTTCGCATGAATCTCGGTTGGATCGTCGCCAGAACGGGTTGGGAGCCCGAAGACACCGTCCTGTCGTTTAGAGGCGGGGGTCCCATGAACCACGAGCATGCGGACAGGAACAGCTTGATGTTGAAATCCAAGGGCGAGAGGCTCTTGACGGAGCATTTCGGAGCATCCTACCGCGCCTCCGATCCACACTGGCTCCTGCGTCTGCCTGTGGCGCACAATGCCGTTTTGGTCGACGGGCAAGGACACCAATACCACAACGGCGAGGAAGGCACGAACGCCAGTCTCGCGTCCGCCGAGATCGTCTCATATGTGGACGATGGAGACACCGTCCACTGGTCAAGCGACGCGACGCCTGCCTACCGTTTGGTGGACGGCCGCATCACGCTGGTCCGTCGCAGCATCCTTTTCAGCAAGCCGGGCGTCGTGCTCATCGTGGACGAGGTCGAGGCGACCGAGCCCGTATCCGCACAAGTCTTGTTCCACCCTGACAACCGGGACGAATTGGCAGGGCTCGACCTCCTCGAACAGAACGCTTTCATGATCCGAAGGCCAAACGCCGCGCTCCGCGGCCAATGCTATTCAGGTACACCGCTGCACATCACCAGGAACGCGCTCGATCTGCCGGAAGAGCATGGCGTGTTCCCCTATCTGGAGGCGTCCGCCGGGAATGCGCAAAGGATCAATGTGCTCACCGTCCTGGAGATAGAGCCGGGCACTCGGACGGTCGAAGTAACCACGACGGATTCAGGTTGGGAAGTGCATCAAGATGCCGAACTGCTGGCCAGAATCGAGTTCGGGGAGGGATCACCCCTGTCATCCCGAGCGGAGGGCCAATAAGGGCGACGGACTTTAGTCCGCGTAGGCGGTGCAGCCGGAGTCGAGGGATCCCGCCAATCATCGATGATCGATGATCAGTGACCTCCCCTATCCCGTGAAGTACAGGTACGACGCCGCGATCAGCAACAGCACGAGCGCGGACCATGCGACGTCTTTCCAGTTCCAGCTGGCCCGAGACTCGGCGCGGTCCTGGTCGGTTAGCGTGCCGTACGTGAGGCCGGTGAGCTTCTGCTCATCGGGTGGGGCCGTCATGTGACTCACCACGATCATAACGACGACGCAGACGACAAAGATCAGCAGGCTGTAGTACTGGAAGAAGATGTTGTTGACGATCCACAGGAAGGACCCTTCTGCGTACGCGAAACCGTCGACCAACGAAACGGGCGTATCCACCGCTAACCGGAACAGGCCAAGCAGGAAACCGATTATCAGGGCGGCCATGCAGCCGTGATGATTGAGGCGTTTGTTGAACACACCGAGGAAGAAGACCACGAAAATGGGAGGCGCCAGGTAGGCCTGCACCCCCTGCAAGTAATCGTACAGCCCGCGTCCGCCCTGAATGACGGGGATCCAGAGCAATCCGATCACGACCATGACGCCGGTGGCTACGCGTCCCATCCACACGAGGCGACGCTCGGAGGACTCGGGGCGAAGACGGCTGTAGAAGTCCATCGTGAACAGCGTGGACGATGCGTTGAACACGCCCGCCAGAGAGCTCATCAACGCCGCCAGGAGGCCTGCCACGACGATGCCGCGGATGCCGACCGGCAGAATATGCGCAACCAGCATCGGGAAGGCGGCCTGGGCATTGTCTCGCATCAGCTCGCCGTTCTCATCGAAGAGGTGCTGCTGGAATGCTTCCACCTGGCCCGACTTCGCAAGCGCAAACATGATGATGCCGGGGATGATGAAAATGAAAACCGGGAGCAGCTTCAGGATAGCGGCCGCGATGGATCCTCGTCGTGCTTCCGTCTCATTCGGCGCACCAAGGACGCGCTGCACGATGTACTGGTCGGTCGTCCAATACCACAGGCCGATGATCGGGGCACAGAAGACCATCCCCACCCAAGGGTACTGATCGTTGAAGTACCAGGCCATTTCACTGCTTCCCATGACGGGCGCCCAGGTAGAACTGAATCCCTCCGGCACCAGCGGTTTCCAGAGATCGAACATCTCCGAGCCGGCGATTTCGTAGAGGCGGTTCCATCCCCCGATCGCCTCTAGACCGTACATCAGCACCAGCCCCGACCCCACAACCAGGATCAGCGTTTGCAGCGCTTCGGTATATGCTACTGCGCGTAGACCGCCGAGGATGGTGTAGATGCCGGTGAAGACGATCACGAGGATGGATCCCACCCAAAAACTGTTCAGCCCCATAAACTGCACATCGGGCATCAGCACGCTGAAGACCACCCCGCCGGCGAAGATTCCGACCGCGATCTTGGTGAGGACGTACGCCACGAGGGATATGAGCGAGAGGAGCGTGCGCGCGGAAGGCGAGAACCGCCGCTCGAGGAACTCGGGCATCGTAAAGACCTTCGAGCGCATGTAGAAGGGCACCATGACCCATCCCAGCACGAGGAGGCACCAGGCGTGGAGTTCGTAGTGGGCCAGCGCAACCCCGTCGGTCGCCCCTGAGCCGGCCAGTCCGACCAGATGTTCGGATCCGATGTTGGATGCGAAGATGGAGGCTCCTACGATGAGCCACCCCAGGTGGCGTCCGGCCAGAAAGTAGTCGGTCGTCGTGTCGGTCTTCTGCCGGATCACCCACCACGCCAGGCCCATGATGACCAGAAAATATCCGGCGATGACGATCCAGTCGACGGTTGCGAGCACGCTCATGGATACCTCTTCGGGTTGGTTTGCGCGCGTAATCTAAGAAACCGGAAACGAGAAACGCTAAACGAGAAACGCTAAACGAACCGCTCCGTAGGGGCAGGCCAAGCCCAACGTGATTGTGTTCGCTCGGTGCAACTCTAGGAGCGTCGGCCTGCCCGTTGCGAAAGCGCAAGAAGCCCAACCCTGCCCGTCCTGGATTCGCGAGAAGCCGAACCTTTCGGTGGGGTCAGAGCCCACCGACCCTGCGCTTTAAGATGAGCCATAGTAGCGTCGGCCTGCCCGTCGAGCGATCAGATTAGCGGGGGCCGGGCTTGCGCACGGTTCCGGCTTCCCGCCGGAATGGCGGCAATCGTGGTTCGCGCTACATCGCAAAAGCGGGGGCGGCGAGTCCAAACGTCCTCCGCAGACTGGTCGGACCCCTCGGCAGGCTCGGGGCAGGCTCTCGGACTTCGATCACACGTCGGACCGGACCTCGGACCTCGGACTTCTGACCCAAGACCTGTCTCAACATTTGGACGATCCGGTGTGTATTTCCTGGTACGTTCGGTTCTATGGAAGCAACTGCTTAGAACTCGCTCGACCGGAATTCATTATATTTCAGATCCTTGAGTAGTCCGTTGACCTCGTCAGCCAAACGACAGTCGGTGCTGTCACTTCGCCGGCCCCCTCAACGAATGCCCCTCCTGCCGATGGAAGGCAATCTCGCCACGGATCCCTTCGACATAACCGGGACCCGCTTTTCGCACTATCAAGTCGTGCGTGAAATTGGAGCCGGCGGAATGGGCCTCGTGTACGAGGCCGTCGACCTTCGGCTCGGCCGGCGGGTTGCCCTCAAAGTGTTGCCGCCGTGGTCCAGATTCGACGAGGATGCACGTGCCCGTTTCGTGCGTGAGGCAAAGGCCGCCTCGTCGTTGAACCATCCGAACATCTGCATGGTCTTTGAATACGACGAGGTCGACGGACGGCCCCTCATCTCAATGGAATTCATCGACGGTGTCACGCTTCAGGAGCGCAACAAAGCGGGACCTGTCCCCGTCGACGCGGCCCTTCAAATCTTCTCGCAGGTCGCTGCCGGCCTCGAACACGCCCATGAGCATAACGTCATCCATCGCGACATTAAGCCGGGAAACATCCTTCTCGGAGATGACGGTCGAGTGAAGATCGCAGACTTCGGGCTCGCCAGACTCTCCGATACGACCACGCTCACCCGAACGGGATCGACGTTGGGAACCGTTGCCTACATGTCTCCTGAGCAGGCCGGCGGAGAGACGGTTACCGCGAAAACAGACGTCTGGTCACTCGGCGTGGTTCTCTTCGAGGCCCTGACAGGCGAGCGACCCTTCCGGGGCGAACACGCCGCGGCTTTGATCTACCAAATCCTGAACACAGATCCTGCAGGTCTCAATAAACTGTCTCAAGACTGCGGTAAGGAGCTGGGCGAGCTTGTAGCGAACTCTCTGGACAAGAACCCCTCCCTCAGACCATCCGCGGCAGACGTCAGAAGCATCATTGCGGTGCGGGCGGCGCCGTCAAGGTCGACGGATCGCAGGCTTGAATCGCACCCAACCGGACGGGCCAAGAGCACCAAAAGCACGTACCTGATGGCCAGCATCGCAACGGCGATTGCCACGATATTGGGACTGGCGTTCATGGTCAACATGTCCGATCTCTCGTCCGGTGCAACGCTTCAGACATCGACGCTGGCTTTCGTTCCTCCTACGGTAGCCGATTCGTCGCTGCAACTCGCGCTACGCGGATTGGTGGAATCGAGCGTCCGTGATATCTCCGGTCCGGTCGTAGAGCGCGGCCTGGTCGGCCAGATTGCCCCGTTTGCAGACGAGAATGTGTGGTCGGCAATCGCCTCGGCAGAGGATGTCCACCGGATCCTCGGCGTTCCCTTCGCCATCGCCACGAATGTTTCTCAGGGCGCGAGCGGCACGACTCTCTCTTTCTCCCTCGTGGACACAGAGCGCCTCGACACGTTGCGAACCTCAAGCGTCACCGTCAATCTAGACCAAATTCAGAGCTCGCAGCGACTGTCCACAGGAGCCATCGCCGAACTCCTGGCCTTGCACGACGCGGAGCCCGGATTCGGAGAAGGTCTCTTTGCGTCGATTTCACCCGGTGCGGCGGAGTTCTACATTCGAGGCCTGGGGTTATTGCAGAATCGAAGCAGCCCTTCGAGCGTCCTGGGAGCCATTGCGCTTCTGGAGCGCGCTATCGAGGAGTCGCTTGATTTTGCCGCGGCTTATGCCGAGCTGGGCCGGGCGTACCTGTATCGCTTTGAGGAAACGAAAGACCTGGATCTGCTCGCCCATGCCGAGCGTCTCTGCAATGTGGCTCTCGAAATGGATCCTAATAACCAGTCGGTTCACATTACGCTCGGCCGGATCCATCTTGCGAAGGGGCAGTTCGGACTCGCCTCGAGGGAATTCGACCGGACGCTCGCATCGGCCCCTCATTCCGCCGAAGCATTGTTAGGCAAAGCGAGGGTCTTCAACGAACAGGGTCAGTACGAGGAAGCAGAAGCCATGTACGAACAGGCGATCGCGCTGAGACCCGATTATTGGCCCGGATATCGAGAGCTCGCGCTATTCTATTACCTTCAGGGACGGTACGCAGACGCCGTGAGCCAGTTCGAGATCGTGGCCAAGCTGGCGCCGTTGAATCCACTCGGTTATCGAGGCATTGGCTCCAGTTACTACAACCTCGGACTGCTCGAGCAGGCGCGGGACAGCTGGGAAAACGCACTTGAAATATCAGACGACTATCCGACTCACTCGAATCTCGGCACGCTGAATTTCTTTCTCGGAGATTTCAGCGGCGCAGCGACCGCGCTTGAAAAGGCGCTTTCGTTGGACTCCACCGATTACATCGCCTGGAGCAACCTCGCCATGGCCTATCACCACTTGCCCAACCAAACGTCAAGCTTTGAAAAGGCGGCGCACAACACGATAGATCTGGTCCGGAAGCTGCTCGATCTTAATCCGAAGGATGATTTCGCAAGAGCCCGCCTCGCCGG
>DATKEJ010000093.1:0-6136 GCA_035512315.1 Rhodothermales bacterium
GAGAGATCCGATTCGGACGCCTCTCCGTTAAAGGCTATACGACGAATCAGCGACTCACCCGATCGCACGTCGTAGATGCCTGGAGTGCGCACGGCCTGTCCTTCTATGGATAGGAGCAGGGCACCGAACAACGTCCGCTGCTCCGGCACATATTCCGAGCCGTCAGGTCCGACGAGTCGTAACTGGTCGGATTCTGAGGCACCGGCGATACGAATTTCCGCATCCTGCGCCGCCGTCAATTGTTCGCCTGGCGTCGATTCCGAGGCCGAGAGATAATACATCGATCGATACATGAGCGGAATGAAGAGGCCACGCACAGGAACGTCGCTCCACCTGGTGTTCGGTGCTACGGCCAGAATAAACGCGGCACCCCGTCCGTGTCGAATCTCCTGCAGGAATGGGAAACCGTTGGAAAGGCGAATCAAGGTCTGCTCCGATCCGGTGCTCGGCGTGTAGTTCATCGCGTAGTAGATGTCGGCACTTTCGATGCGGCGCTCTTCCCGCAAACCTTCCCTTGTGAATACACCTTCGAAGAGCGGGTGCTCGACATCGACACGATCGAACGTAGCAATGCTTCGTCCGGATGCGAGCTCCCCGCTGAAACCTGTGAACTCGCCCGCGCCAAGGTGATCAAATAGCGTGTTGTATTCGGCCGCAGACGCGCCGGGCGCCGGCGTGAGCAGAAGGCCCCCTCCGGCTTCGACGTAACGGCCCAATGCAGCGATTTCGCCGCTCGACAGCGTTGCCGGACCGACCAGGAGTACGGCATCAAATCCGCCGAGACCAGCGGCCGACAGGCCTGTTTCCTGAATCGTCGTCACGTCGAACGACACGCGACCACGGCCCAGCTCCGGCGACAGTGCGAGCTGCATGTACTCAGCGGACTGCCCGTCGCCCCGGACGAGCAGAATGCGCCGTTGTTCAGGGACGTGAACTGCAAAATGACGCTCGTTGTCAAATGTGAACGCATCGTCTTCGATCTGCACCGTCCCGGAGAGCCAGCCGCGGCGCTGAGGCGTAGCCCTAAATGTCACGGTCGTGGGAACGTTCGGTGCAAGATCGGCCGAAGCTTGGGCGAGCCGTTCACCTTCCAGGTACACACTCGCAACGTAGCCATCTAACGGCTCTACACCGAAGTTGACGAGGGTCGCAGAAATGCGGACCGGCTGCCCGACTTCGATGATGCGACTCTCTACATTGACTGCCGTCACGGCAACGTTGGAATACGTGCGGTCACCGATCGGCAGCAGGTACACGCGAATATCATCCGGCAGAACGCGTTCTGTCGTGTCCGGCAGTGAAGTTCGCTGTACATCCGATACCACAAATATTTCCTTATTTAGATGGAGCGCGTCGTCCAGTAAGCGGGCCGCACGCTCTACCGACGCCGGAAGCGATTCAGCCCCGACACCCGCCTCTACGTCTTCGACTGCTTCAAGGGCCCCACTTCTGTTGGAAAACGATTCGACTCGAGTCGGACGCTCCCCGGCTGTCGTGACGACGAAGATTTCATCGCCGTTCTGGAGCACGTCAACCAAGCCCGAAGCGATATCCTTCGCCTGACGCAGATACTCTCCTCCGCCGTCCCTCAGCGTCATCGAAAAGGAATTGTCGATGACGATGGCGACGGACGAGCGTGCCTGTCCACCAACCGATCCTACCAGGTCCCCCGTCAACGTCGGACGTGCGAAGGCGAGAACCAGGAATGCGATCGCCAGCATCCGCAGTAACAACAAGAGCCACTGCTTGATGCGAACCCGCTGCATCGTCGTTTTCTGCAGCTCCTTGACGAACTCAAGCGTACTGAAGTCCACCCTCTTCGGCCTGCGAAAATTGAACAGGTGGATGACCAACGGTATGACCGCTGCAGCCAGGGCAACTAGTGCCAGCGGATTGAGAAACTCCATCTAAAACCGGAATAGCGGACCGATAGGACGTTTCGCAGCGGCTGATCTTAACCGCGGAGCGAGATAGGACTGGATGGATGCTACTGAAGGGGGCATTCGCTGTTCCGACTGACCGGCCCTTCCTCGCTGCATCATCTCCGTCAAGTGCGCGTTTACTAGCAGCCTGTCAAAACCGTGAAGTTCCATTGGCCGATATGCCGACCACCACCACCCGCAAAATCCAATCCTCCCAGTCACCAGCGGGGGCACTCGCGACAAACGAAGCCAAGCGCACGGCCCGCAAAAACATCGTCATTCGCGGCGCCCGCCAGCACAACCTGAAGAGCATAGACGTCGACCTTCCTCGGAATAAGCTCATCGTATTTACAGGCCCATCCGGCTCCGGCAAATCATCCCTCGCGTTCGATACGATCTATGCAGAGGGACAGCGCCGCTATGTGGAAAGCCTCAGCTCGTACGCACGGCAGTTCCTCGAGCGGATGGATAAGCCCGATGCAGACCTGATAACCGGACTTGCGCCAGCCATTGCCATCGAGCAAAAGACGACGAGCAAAAATCCGCGGTCGACGGTCGCCACGCAGACCGAAATCTATGACCATCTCCGACTCCTCTACGCGCGCATCGGGCGAACCGTGTCGCCGATCAGCGGCGAGGAGGTCACGCGCGACTCTCCGCGTTCGGTTTCAGACAAGGTACACTCCCTCCTCGCAGACGGATCGCGATTCTTCGTGTGCTTTCCAGTCCCTGAGCACAAAGGCAAGTCCCTGAAGAACGAACTGGAAACGCTCCGGCAGAGGGGTTTCTTTAGAGTACTTTTGCTACCCACCGAGCGGCAGGAGGCGGAAGGGGAAGCGGAAGAGGTTTTCGACCTGAATGAAACTCCGCCGAACAAGGTCAACAATTATGCGCGGGAGCGCCTTCTGGTTCTGGTGGATCGCCTCGCCGTGAAGCATGGCGACGAGACGAATGCGCCACGCGTTGCGGATTCCGTGGAACAGACATTCAAAGAAGGAGCCGGGCGCTGCGTTATCCGTATCCGCGGCGGTGGAACCCTCAAATTCAGCGAGTACTTCGAGCGTGACGGCATTCGGTTCGAAGAGCCAACGCCGCTGCTGTTCTCTTTCAACAGCCCGTTCGGTGCTTGTCCCACATGCCAGGGCTTCGGCCGCGTTGCGGGGCTCGATGAAAACCTCATCATCCCTAATCCGGATCTATCGATAAGGCAGGGTGCCGTCGCACCGTTTCGAACCGAGCAGTGGAGCAAGTATTTCCGCGATCTGATCCGGCTCGCCGCAGACAGGCGCATCAACATAGACTTGCCGTACAGCGAGCTCTCGGACGATGTGCACCGCATGATCTGGGATGGCCAGGACAACTTCGTTGGCATCAACGGATTCTTCGCGTTCCTCGAGAAGCACAATTACAAGATGCATTATCGCATCTATCACGCGCGCTTCCGCGGTTACTCGACATGTCCCGATTGCAAAGGTCATCGTGTTCGAATCGAGGCGCGGTACGTGAAGGTCGGCGGTCTGCAGATCGGCGAGGTTTGTGAACTGACCACACGTGACGCGCAAACCTTTTTCGACGAACTGCGGCTCACGGACTATGAGAAGAAGGTCGCCGGACGTGTCCTCGAGGAAGTACGGAAGCGCTTGAAGTATCTGGTGGACATCGGGCTGGACTATCTCTCGCTGGATCGACTGTCACAGACGCTGTCCGGCGGTGAGAGCCAACGAATTAATCTCTCGACCTCACTCGGATCGTCACTTGTAGGCTCGCTGTACGTGCTGGATGAGCCGTCTATTGGACTTCATCCTCGCGACAACGGCCGCCTGATCAATATTTTGGAGCATCTGCGCGATATCGGCAATACGGTACTCGTCGTGGAACATGAGGCGGCGATGATGGAGCGGGCCGACCAGATCGTGGATATGGGTCCCGGAGCCGGGCGGCTCGGAGGGAATGTCGTGTTCCAGGGCACGTACGATGAGATCATTAAGGATGAGGCTTCTCTGACCGGCGCTTACCTGAGTGGTCGGGAGGCGATTCCGGTCCCGGTCAAGCGCCGGACGATCGACGACGATTATGTGCTCGTAATCGAAAACGCTCGGCAGCACAACCTGAAGCGTGTGAATGTCCAGCTTCCGCTTGGAATGATCACGTGTGTGACCGGTGTGAGCGGGTCGGGCAAGTCAACGCTCATTCACGACACGCTGTCCAATGGCCTCGCACGACTGAAGGGACAGAGCGTCGATGCCTCCATAGGTGCGCATGATGCGATCCGTGGGCATATGCTGATCGATCAGATCGAAATGGTCGATCAGAGCCCGATTGGAAAAACGCCACGGTCGAATCCGGCCACCTACACCAAAGCTTTCGATCACATTCGGGACCTGTTTTCGAATACGTATCAATCGAGGCTGCGAGCGCTGAAGCCGGGATATTTTTCGTTCAACGTTCCTGGTGGACGGTGCGAAGTCTGCACGGGCGAGGGTGTCGTGAAGGTCGAGATGCAATTTCTCGCGGACCTGTACCTCGAGTGCGAAGGGTGCAAGGGACGACGGTACAAGCAGGATGTGCTTGAAATCACCTACGCCGGCAAGAACATCGACGACGTCCTCAAGATGACCGTCGACGAAGCGGTGGAATTCTTTGCGGGAGAAACGGGACTCATCAATAAGCTCACGATCCTTCAGGATATCGGCCTTGGCTATCTCACCCTCGGCCAGCCTTCGAATACCCTTTCCGGCGGCGAAAGCCAGCGCCTGAAACTGGCATCTTATCTGGGGAAGTCGTCGCGCGACCGCGTGCTCTACCTTCTCGACGAGCCGACGACCGGGCTCCATTTCGACGACATAAAGAAGCTTATGAGCGCCCTGAACGCGCTTGTCGAGGACGGTCATTCGGTAATACTCGTCGAGCACAATCTTGACGTGATTAAATGTGCGGATTGGGTGATCGACCTCGGGCCAGAAGGGGGCCGCAAAGGCGGCTTCATCGTGGCTGAGGGAACGCCCGAGGATGTGGCTGCGCACCCGGACAGTCATACAGGCCGATACTTGCGAGACGTTCTATAACAACGACGCCCGCGAAAACGCATCCTCTCCTCCGATTTCTCGTCAAGAATGAGCGTCAGAGTTTCTGTGCACCCTGTTACTTCTTAAGTGACGGGTGCGGCTTAACACACTCGGGGCACACCAGCTTGATGGGTAGACCCTTCAAGGCAAAGCCATCTGGATACCGCCTGATCGTGCTGAGCCGGGGTGATCTTCGAGTGAGTTCCTGCTGTGCATTGTGATGAGGGGATGGCCCGTGCGGCGCCGTAGAATCTTCGCTCGAGCATTCTCGTTGACGACGACCGTACAGGTGGGCGGCAAACGCGCCGGAGTAGCGCGTCGCCGATGGAGCCCGCAGGAACGCAATCCCTCCACTAGATGAATCGCGCCGCCTCGAGGCGGTTGCCGCTTGATGGCTGAGAGAATCTACAAGCTTCGGCACCGATTGAGACCACCCGAAATGGACGTTCGCCCAAGGCGCATTGCTCTGTTTACCGGCGCTTACAACCACATCGCGGACGGCGTGTCCCTAACGCTCAACCGGCTTGTGGCATTCCTGGAAAATGCAGATACCGAAGTACTTGTATTTGCGCCTACTGTCAGGAATCCTCCAGTCGATCACGCCGGCACGCTCGTTCCGATTCCATCGATACCTGTGCCCGGCAGGAGCGAATACCGCATATCACTGGGCCTTCCTCTCGCGGCGCGCCGAAGGCTCGCCGAATTCGAGCCGACCCTGTTTCACATCGCAACGCCGGACCTGCTCGGCTATCGGGCGCTTAAGATTGCGCAGCGGTGGGGTGTGCCGGCTGTCGCCTCGTACCATACGCATTTCAGTTCGTATCTGAAGTACTACGGGTTTGGATCTCTTGAGTCTGCCATGTGGAAGTACCTCGCGAACTTCTACAGGCAATGCGAACACATTTACGTTCCGTCTCCATCCATGGCCGATGTCCTGTGGGATCACGGCATCACCGACGGGCTACGCCTGTGGTCTCGAGGCGTTGACACCTCCCGCTTCAGTCCTGCACTTCGCTCCTTGGAGTGGCGACGGGCTCAGGGCGTCCGAGATGATGAGGTGCTAGTCAGTTTCATCGGTCGTCTTGTCTGGGAAAAGGGCCTCCGGGTATTTGCTGATGTCATCGATGGTCTTCAGCAGCGTGGAGTGCC
>DATKEJ010000094.1:0-27190 GCA_035512315.1 Rhodothermales bacterium
TGCGAGCAGGGGAGTCCACACGACGATCAGGAGCAGCGTCGAGAACCAGATCCAAGCCGAGCGAATCGTTGTGAGCATACAGCAAGCTAAACATTTCACCCACACCTGTCCTACTCATCAGAGCGGCGGGCCGCCCATGCACTCGGATTTCATCCGGCCATCACTATGGTTGGACTCCCGGTTTCGTAGAATTACGGCGTCCTTTTTGAAAACGCTAAACAGTTGAGACGAAATGTGCCGCCTTTATGGCTTCATGTCGAATGCCCGGAGAAAGGTTGAGTGTGAGTTGATCCACACGCAAAACGGCTTGCTCGTACAGAGCCGGCGTGACGAACGGGGGCGGACGAATCCCGACGGCTGGGGGCTGGGAACGTACCTGAACAGGATGCCCGTCGTCGCCAAGGAGATCGATCCCGCCTTCTCGGGTGACGCGTTCCGTTGGGCGGTCGCCAACGTCGAATCCCGCGACGTGCTGGCCCACATCCGCCGCGCGACCGTCGGGCGGGTTTCCCTGGCGAACACCCATCCGTTCGTCTATCGCAAGTGGATGTTCTCTCACAACGGCGACCTCGCAGCTTTCGCGAGACTTCAGCCGCGCATGCTCGAGTTCATGGGAGAAGAGCACGCATCGTTGATCCAGGGCACGACGGACAGCGAGCACGTTTTCCACATGGTCCTGGCAGCGCAGGAACGGCAGCCCGAGGAATCCGGGATGAACGTCCTCGCCGGCGTCATTCGGACGCTTGTCGAATGGTCGCAGGGCGTCGATCCGAATGCGGAGGCGGCGCTCAACGTCATGTGGACCGACGGGAAACGCCTCGTGGGATCACGTCTTGGCAGGTCTCTCTGGTACGTTGAGCGCACCGCCGTCCACCCCTGCCAGGTCTGCGGCGGAGAGATCCACGTCTCTGAGATGCCGGACGATTATCGCGCCGTGGTCGTGGCGTCGGAGCGAATCACCACCGACGAGGAGTGGCATGAGGTGCCGGAGGGCAGCGTTTACGAGGTCGGGCCCGAGCTAAGGATGTCTATCAGGAAGATGTTTTGAAAACGTCGTCGGTCAAGACAGCGGGGCTGAAGCTTCGGCGCGGGGGTCGCGGGGTGGCTGCCGATCGGGACAGTTCAAGCGGCCTGCGCACTCCGAACGCACGTGAGGGTCCCTCGGGATGACGGGGATATTGGATCACCGTGCTATATCCCATAGCTTGCGCGCTGCATTCTAGTACACGGTCGATTCGCGATTCAAACGGCGACTCGCCCGCATCATCCACAATCGAACACAGTATGAACAAACTACAAGTCGGTCTGGTGGTCCTGCTTTCAGCCGGACTGCTCGCATGCGAGTCGCCGCAATCGGGCGATGCAGAACAGCCGGCACAAGTTGAGCAAGACACACAAACCGAAGGAGCAGCCGTCGTGACAGAGTTGATGATCGATGACGTAGTCGTTGGAGAAGGAGTCGAAGCCGTGGCAGGGAAGACCGCCGTGGTCCATTACACCGGATGGTTGTACGACCCGTCTGCTCCGGAGAGCAAAGGTGAGAAATTTGATTCATCGCGTGATCGCGGCGACCATTTCTCATTCCCTCTCGGCGCGGGACGCGTCATTCAAGGCTGGGATCAAGGCGTCGCCGGGATGAAGGTCGGCGGCCGTCGTATGCTGACGATACCGGCGAGCATGGGCTACGGAGATCGTGGTGCGGGCGGTGTGATTCCGCCGGGAGCGACACTGTTGTTTGATGTGGAGTTGGTGGGAGTGGAGTAGCCGCTTCGAAATCAGAAATCAGAAATCAGACGTCAGAATTTGACTGACGAAATCGGACCGTCGACTGCGCTCAGTCAGAAAATACTTGGCTACTCACGCATCGGAGACGAACGTCTCTTTTTGAGTGCCGGGATAGACGAAGTTGTCAGTCTCAACTCTGAACTCTAATTCTGACGTCTGACGTCTGCTGTCAGGTAGAGACCCCGAACCTGTTCTACCAGGGCCGGGGCTTCGGTAACATCTCGCTGTCGTGGGTTTTGTCGTCTGGATGGAGAACGGAAGCGCAACGACTTTCTCTGTCGAGACCCTCACGCCGGATCTCTCCCGGTTGTCGACCATCACGTTTTTCGCCACGATGACGTTCGCGTTTGCCGGGCTCGAGCTCGCACCCGTCATGGCGGGTGAAATCAAGGACCCCACGAAGTCGATTCCCCGCGCGATATGGATCTCGGGGTTGATGATCGTCGTGATCTACATCGCCGGAACGGCCTTCCTCATGGTCTCCCTTCCGGATGCCGAAATCGGCGTGATCTCCGGGATTCCGCAGGCGTTTGTCAGCCTGGCTGCCCATATCGACGTTGCGGTATTGGGAGTTCTTGGCGCGGCCCTCGTCGTCATCGCCTCGTCAGGCGGATTGGGCGCGTGGGTTGCCGGTGCGGCCCGCATGCCCTTCGTCGTCGGGATCGACCGATATCTGCCCGAATCGTTGGGCAGAGTGCATCCGAAGTGGGGAACGCCGCACGTCGCCCTGATCGTGCAAGGAGTCGTCGCCACGCTCTTGCTGCTGGCGGCCGTCGCCGGATCGACGGTGGAGGAAGCTTACATCGTGCTGCTCGACATGACCATCATCCTGTATTTCATCCCATTTCTCTACCTCTTCGCGATCCTGCCGTTCGCGCGGAGCAGAAAGCTAGGCGAGGATGGCGGGGTGCTCCGCGTTCCGGCCGGGAGGATAGGGGTCTGGACGGTTACCGTTCTCGGCTTCAGCGCAACGACGCTGTCGATCATTCTGGCCATGATTCCACCCGAGGGCACCCAGGCGCCCGGGCTATTCACGGCGAAGATCATCGGGGGGACGATCGTCTTCCTGGCCGCAGGACTCCTTTTCTACTTTCAAGGGAGCAGGGCCCCTTGTTGAACCGATATCGGCGAGAGAAACGCCTCATTCTCATCCGACTCGATCGCGAGGGCGGCGCCGACCCGCGTCTTGGGACTCTCGAACCTGGAACCTGGAACCTGGAACTTAGGTCGCTCACTGAACGACGATCGTTCTCGAGGCCGATTGCCCGCCCGAGAGCAGGCGGATTAGGTAAATTCCCGGAGTTACAGTTCGTGTGTCGATGGGCGCATCGTGCCGCCCCACCGGGAGAAAGCCGGCCATGGGCGTTGCCACCAGTCTTCCGGTCACGTCCATCACATCGACCCGAACGTCTCTGGAGTCACTCAGGTCGAAAGCGATGCGAGCCACGCCGGACGCCGGGTTCGGATACGCCGACATCGACGTCAGGAAACTCGGCAGTTCCACGCCTTCCGACGAGGTGGGGACCGAGTAGGTGACGACGAGCCTGGGCCGATTCGCCTCGCTTCCTTCCCGGCTGCCGATGCGCTTGGCCGATGCGCTGGTCGACTCGTTTCCAATGAGAATCAGCCCAAAGTTGTCGCCCGGAGAATCCACCCACGACTGCACTGCAGCCACGAACTCCGCGGTCGACGGAAATTCTACAGGGCCGTTTCCAACCTGCGTCGACGTTAGTGTTCCAGGCTCATAGTCTCCCCCGGGCGAATCCCAATTCTGGCCGTCGAAGAATGAGTGGACCCATGTGGCGCTGTTCGCTGTTGAGGCGGCCCCGGCCCCCTCCTCGCCGCCGGCGTTCGTGGTGCCTTCGCCCCAGTCTCTCTGAACCCGATGGGCGATCGCGTTCTGGTTGCCGGAAATCGTTTTGGTCACGGCGACTCGCAGCACTGCAGTTTCGATTGCGGCGTCGGCGGGCACGTTTCCTGCCACATCGAAGGCGAGCAGCGCTCTACGGATCAGCGAGCCGTTCGTCAGTCCGAAGAACAGGTGCTCACCAGCCCCATTGGTTAATGAGCCCGATGAGTTCTCATAAAGCGTGTTGTCTTTCGACGGAAATATCTCGACTTCGTTACCCTGTCCATACAGCGGTGTGACCGCCATAAGGGCAACGACGAGCATGGACGTAAAGTTGGTCGCGAATTCTTTCATGATGGATGCTGAATTGGTGGTGGCGCGCCTGGGGCTGCAGAAGGATGCAGTGGCGCGCTTCCAAGCTTAAAAAGGAGCCGCAGTGAAGTGTTCTATGAGGCATCGATTTTTGCCCCAATGGCGTGTGCGACGGTATTGTTGACACCGGCCAATTCGTCGCGAGTGCCTACATTCCGACTTGATGTTCTTCCCGAAACGACTTGCCATGCGACAGCTTCATCCATGCCGGCGCTCCGTCTGGAGCGTCACCGACATCTATCAAATTTGGCTGCTTTCCGCACTGATCCTCGGATGGTCGGTTGAAGCCTCGGCTCAGCCGGCGCCTGCCGCCGAGGCACGCGCGCTCTGGGTCGCGAGGATGTCGTACAAGACGCCGGATGACGTACGTCGGATTATCCAGAACGCAGCGGACTACCACTTCAACATCGTCGTATTTCAGGTGCGCGGAAACGCGACGGCGTGGTACAGGTCGGAGCTCGAGCCGTGGGCGTGGGAGCTGACGGGGGAGGACCCCTCGACACTCGGAACGGATCCCGGGTGGGATCCGCTGCAGCTCGCGATCGATGAGGCTCACGCACGAGACCTGGAGCTTCATGCATGGGTGAACGTCTTCCCGGGATGGCTCCGCACCGTGCCGCCGCCGGAGGAAGCCGATCAACTCTGGAACACGCATCGCGAGTGGTTCATGCAGAACCAGGCGGGAGAGACCATGTGGCCGCAGGGCTGGTGGGATTACTGGATGAGCTTCCTCGATCCGGGCGTTCCGGAAGTCAAGCAACACCTGCGTGACGTTTTCCTCGAGATCGTGACGAACTACGAGGTTGACGGCCTCCATTATGACTTCGTTCGCTATCCAAGCGAGGTAGGTGACTGGGCGTACAATCCAATCAGCGTCGCCCGGTTCAAGGAGCATTACAAGGATTACACTGACCCAAGCCCCTCGAACTATCCCGTCCAGTGGGACGAGTGGAAGCGCAATCAGATAACGGAGATCATCCACGAAGTCTATCGTGACGCGAAGGCCGTCAAGCCCGATCTGCTGGTCAGTGCAGCCGTGATTCACGAGTGGACGCGGGCGCACAACGACTATGCCCAGGACACGAGGACCTGGCTATCGAGGGGAATAATTGACGCCTCTCTTCCCATGCTTTACCGG
Organism: Rhodothermales bacterium; assembly: GCA_035512315.1. Classification (GTDB taxonomy): domain Bacteria; phylum Bacteroidota; class Rhodothermia; order Rhodothermales; family DATKEJ01; genus DATKEJ01. The sequence continues at coordinate 5,145 of DATKEJ010000094.1, forward strand.
TACGCGCCCGAAGACTTCCCGTTCGTTGTACGCGATCACTTGAACCATGCGTACGGTCGATGGGTGCTGCCTGGGATCAACGCGAGACGGAGAACGCCCGATGAAATGCTCGAGCTGGTGGACCTGGCCCGGTCGCTTGGAGCTCCGGGAGTCGCAGTATTCGGGTATCGCGGCGTGTTTCCGGAACACGAGCCGAGCGAGACGGCGGAGGCGCTGCTAGCGGGGCCGTTCGCGGAGGTGGTGGAGACGCCGGAGAGGGATTAAGAAAGCAGAAAGCAGAAAGCAGAATTAAGAAATCGGAAAGCAGAATTTGGTGGGGGCTGGCTCGATGAAGGCTGTGCGGATGGTGCTGCCTGTCGTCCACGCAGCGGTGCTGGTACTGGCTTCTGCCGGCAGTATGACTGGGCAGGACGGGCGCTCTGGGACCGATTCCGTCTACACTTGGCTTTTGATGGAACGATCGGCGAGAGAACAGATCGTCGCCGAGGCCGATCAGTTCGATCACGACTTCTACCAAGTGTTCATGGACTCCCTTCGTGTCGAGGGCGTGCCGGTCTATCGCTTGCTTCTCGGCCGCTACGAGACTCGGGAGACCGCGCTTCACGGCGAAGTGGCCATTCCGTTGACCCTACGGTCTGACGCACGATTGGTCCACCTGTCTCGTGATGCGCTCAGGCCACTGCCCGGGGGTGCGTCAGAGCCTGCCGGCCCCCTCGACCAACGGGCCGACACGACGGCTGCTGATACGAGTCGAGGGGCTGCTGCCCCCCAGACGAGTTACATCGACAATGAGGTTGATGTGTATCTGGACTGCTCGAGCTGCGATTCAGAGCACGTTCGGCGCGAGATCACTTTCGTCAACTGGGTTCGGGACAGAGGAGATGCGAATGTTCATCTGCTGGTAACCACCAGGTCGGCAGCGGCGGGTCGCGAGTATACCCTGTATTTCATCGGGCTCGGGAGATTCGAGTCGCTTGCGGACACGCTTCGGTTCGTATCAAGCAACACCGACACGTTTTCGGAGCGGCGGACACAGTTGGGTCGTCGTATCGAGCTTGGGTTGGTTCGATATGTAGCACAGACCGCCCAGGTGGAGCGCCTCAGCGTGGTCAAGGGTGGGCTTAAGCTCTACTCCAGGCCGCCTGATGACGCGTGGAAGTCATGGACCTTCAGGATATCGGGAAACGGCTCGTACGATGAGGAACAAACGACGCGATCGTTCCGGGTCGGCGGAACCCTGGCTGCAAGCAGGATAACCGGCGAATGGAAGGTTCAGCTTACGTCTACCGGCAACTATGAGCAGAGCGAGTTCGAGCTGAAAAACTCGGTGCTCGAAAGCACGCGACGGTCGGGGAGTTTCAGCAGCCAGGTCGTAAAGAGCTTGAGTGATCGTTGGTCGGCCGGATTTTTTACCGGGACAAGCACATCGTCATTTCGAAACACCAATTTTTCGGCCACGCTGGCGCCCGCGCTCGAGTTCAACGTCTTCCCGTATTCCGAATCGACGCGCAGGGAGTTTCGTTTCGCATACTATCTGAACCTTCGCTCATTCGATTACGAAGAGATTACCGTCTTCGAGAAAACGAGCGAGCGGGTGCTGCACCATGACCTGCAGGCTATTTTCCAGTCGAAGGAGCCGTGGGGATCGGCCTATCTCCTGTTCAGCATCTCGAATTATCTGAACGATTTTGAGGATTCATTGACCGACCTTTATCGGGTCGAGTCCTACGCCTATCTCGACGTTCGGCTCGTCAGAGGGCTGTCCGTCTGGATGGAGGTCACTGCCTCGCGTATCAGGGATCAGATATTTTTGCCCTTGAAGACCGCTACCGAGGAAGAGATTCTTCTCGGCACGATCCAGTTGCCGACCGATTTCCAGTTACGGTTCGCCGGAGGGCTGACCTTCACGTTCGGGTCGATCTACAACAATGTGGTAAATGCGAGGTTTGGGTCGTGAGGATACTCGGTCGAGACTTTGGTCAGGAAATACCAATCCTTGCAAGGAACCCGGGAAGGATTATCCCGGCGTCGAGATATTCAACGGCAAGCTCACGCGCAGCCCTGGAATGGTACTCGTAGTTGCCGTCGATTTCATTGATCGCGTCGGCTGCTTCCTCAACGTTGTTAACGGCAAAAAGCCCCGCGCCACATGGGAGGTGATCGCTGAATCCGGTGTCCTGGGCGACTACGGGACGACCACACGCCAAGTATACGCCGCTCCTGTCGCTGAACCATCCGGTTCGCATCGCGACATAACCGTTCTTGCACACCGTGAATTCGCCCATTGAGTTGGATACGTACGCCGCGAAGTCCTCGTAGGTCATCGTGACGCTGTTCGGCTCGCGCAGCAACCAACCCAACGCGCCGAGTTTCTCGCTCGGAACCTCCTTGCCGGACACGCCAATCTCCATGGGAACACTAACTCGACCTGGGAGATCGGCGAAACGATCGAACTCGACATCCTTGTGTCCGTACGTCACCCCGTCATATGTCAGACGCTCGTACGACTGCCAGTGCATTATTGTCGTAAAACGCCCACTGGACCTTGACAGGTGTGGTGTAAACAGATCGGTGACAACGGGGTGGATCATGGGATGCCAATCCAAACCGACAGTCGGGGCGGAGCAGGTCGCTGTCCCCACATTGGAGCCGGTTGAAAAATAGAGATCGTAGCTCGGCAGCTCCTCGCCATCCTCGCTTGCGCGAGCCATCCGGATTTGCTGGAATCCCGGCTCGCCTGCAAGCAAAACCCTTATGCCGTCGAAATGTGACTCCGGCTGCCATGGCTCTTGATGCCGTGTGTCGATAATGAGGTCTGCCGTTCGAATGATCTCGTCGGCGACCGGGCGCGATATGCCGTAGTACTTGCCGGAAAGGTCACGATAACAGAGCCGGTCGGAGAGTCCGTGTCGAGCCAATGTTTCACTGCAGACTCGCATGCCGTATGAAGGGTCGTCGCTCATCGTCAGCTCGACCGGATTGTAGCAGGCGTTTGACCATCCGGCATGCTCGAACACGTACACGTCGTGGCCGAGGCGTTTGAAGCCTAGCAGGTATTGGAGAGACCACGAGATCATCCCGCCCAAAGGGTAGCGGACCATGTAGGTGTTGAGGATAATTCGGGCCATGGGTTTGAGGCCAAGCTCCCTGAGGTCGAACGAGCGATATTTAAGCTACGGAGCAGCTTGAAAGGCTATTTTAGAAGCCGACTAACGGCAATTTATGGTTTTTGAGGTCCAAGTGGCAGGCGAGATGGGAGACCAGCTATACGATTTGGAGTTCTTCGCGCGGCTCGAGACGCTTGCGCTGCGTTCCGCCGAGGTCGTGGTTCCCATACTCTTGGACTTCATTCGGCCCAGGAGTGTAGTCGATGTCGGCTGCGGGACCGGAGCGTGGCTTTCGGTGTTCATGGATCACGGAGTCGACGATGTGCTTGGAATCGATGGTGACTACGTCGATCGGGAGCGGCTCCTCATCCCGCCGGATCGCTTTCTGGCTGCGGATCTGGCGAATCCTTTGAACCTGGATCGCCGTTTCGATCTGGTTCTGTCCCTCGAGGTCGCAGAGCATCTTCCGGAGATGGCGGCCGAGGGGTATGTGGAATCGTTGACGCGACTGGGCTCCACCGTACTGTTTTCGGCCGCGATACCCGGCCAGGGAGGCACCAACCACGTTAATGAACAGTGGCCGGAATACTGGGCAGGACTCTTCGAGACGTCTGGATTCTTTCCCGTGGACTACCTGAGGGACAAGATCTGGGATAACAAAACCGTCGCATGGTGGTATGCGCAGAACGCCATCCTTTACTGTTGCGAGGGTTCATCGGCGCCGGGTATCAAGCACAGTCCGGATGCGACCAAGAGGCCGTCAGCGCTCCGTAGAGTTCATCCGCGACTGGAATCGAAACTGGATTGGGACAGAAAGACGCGTCTCTTGCGTGAGACCCTTGTTTCGGTCTCGGATCAGTTTGATGTACTTGCGCTGGCAGGTTTTGAAAAATTGAGCTTGGAGGCCATCCCGGGGCTAAAAGTAATTCCGTTCACCGAACGCGAGGGCCGGTTCTTCGGCTACCCGGGGAATGTGCGGCAGGCGATATCCGAACTTGAGCGAATGCGACTCGAAGGGGTCGATGCGGTCGCGTTGGCTTGGAGTGCGTCGTGGCTGCTGTCTACGTTTCCAGCGATGATGATCTACCTGCGGGAGCACTACCGAGTGGCGGTGGCCAACGAAGCGGTCGAGGTCTGGGAGAATAATGAACGCCCCCCTGATGAGGCCTAACGGACAAGCTATTCTCGCCCCCGTATTCCCACATGACCTTCATCCAAGCACTACGCGCCTCGAGCAGCTTCTGGTAAAATTCTTCCATAAACGACCTAATGCGGCTTGTGGATCTGACTGCGGCTCCGGCACTAGTGGCGTCCGAAGGGTCGAAGGTATGCAGAAAGTCGACAAGGTCTAAAGGCTCTTTCGAAGGTCATAAAGAACAAAGTTCGGCGTTCGCTGCATTGTCTCGAAGTTGGAGTCCAGATGTGCGATGAACCCCGAATAGTGATAAAACCACCAGAATGCCGGCCGCGCAAGCAGCAGGAATGAGGCTCCCTCCAAGCGCATTCGCTCAAGCTCGGTGACGGCGACCCCGTCATTGGGCGGATTGCCCCAATGGAGACCGTCTCGCTCAAGAAAAGGGAAGCACTTGCGGCCCGCGGCCATTCCCTCCAGGCCCATCTGTTGATCGTCGACGAGTATGAGACACTCGTCCGGTGGAATCATGGCTGTGACGACCTGAAGTACATCGCTGTAGACCCGAGAGATGTCGGCGTTTGCGGTGTCTCCGATCTCGGTTCGCGCCATGGCGCTATCCAGAAGCTGGGGAAGCACTTTTGAATGATCGAAATAGGTTTCGGCAAGCTCCTTGGCCGCGATGCTGTGTCGCTCGTACGCGCCAAGAATCCGGGCAAACCCGTCCACAGCCTCCTCGGGCGAGTTGAAGGGCAGCACCCCTTCTCCTGTCTTCATCCACTCCGAGAAACCAGTCTCCTGCGTCAGCACGGGTCGCCCGCTTGCCAGGTAAGCCGCGCTCCGCTCGCTGAACCAACCGCTCCGGGTCGTGACATACCCCTCTTTCGCTACAGAAAACTCGCCTCCTGACGACTGGATGTAGTCGCGGTACGTCCACGGATCTGAGGATACTGCCAACCCGTCTCTCAGCTTCCAGCCGCTGCTTTCGAGCCGAGACCACACGCCCGGCGGACACTCGATCGCGAGTTCCAATTCCATGTCGTTGACGCGCGCTGGGAGCTCCCAGTATGGTTTGAATGAGTCGGACTTCAACCCGTACTGCTTGGCATTGTCCTTTCCGGGTGGATAGCTGTCCCATGACAACACCGTCGTAAATCTATCAGCGCTTGGTCGTACCGCAGTTTTCCAGTGGTCGAGAACGAGGGGTTGGCGTGTCGGCTTCCACGGAAGGCCGTCAGACGGGATCGTACAGCCCGGGTTTCCGAAATTCTCTCCGAATGTCAGAAACGAAGTATGCTGCATGGCACGTTCTCTCCATGCCGGGAGGTGCTTGTGCCGCAACTGACCGAATACCGGGTCGGTATCGATGAGGGCCCGCGCCGGAATCTTGAGCAGCCACGGTCTGAGCAGGATGGAGTTCGAGACGTTGAGCAGCAGATCTGCGGACGAGATTATCTTGTCAATGTGCTCCGCGGCCGGCCCACACCACATGCTTCGGTGGGCGTCGTAGTATGCCCATCGCTCGGGCATTTCAAACCTGGTGAACACCGTGGACGCGAAGTTGAGACCGTACGATGGGTCCTTCTGCACATACTCATGGGGCGAGCGGCTCTCATCTGGCGAGAGATCCCCGCGAGGGGGCACTTTGGTCGGGTCGAAGCACGCCGGCTGGTCCTCGCTGTCCTCGATGTAATAGACATCGTGTCCCAATCTCAAGAGTCCGAGCACGTAATTGAGGTAGTGCCACGTTAGTCCCCCAAGGGGGCGTCGGATTATATAGCCTGAAACGAGGATGACCACGATGCCACTGATTGATGGGACGTCTGCGCGCAGACGAAGGTTGGCGCCTCAGTGTTCGGTCGGAGCCGCGCCCGCCGTGTCGATTATTCGCTGCAAGACCCGATCCGAGTCAAAGTACTCCTTTGCGATGTCGACCGCCGCGTCCGAGTGCCGTGGATAGTCACGGAAAAGCGATTCGATACAACGCGTCGCGGAGTCTATGTCGGTGAATGCGAGTATTCCCAAGTCACTCGGCAGGACGGACTCAAAGCCCGTCGATTGGACAACCACCGGGCGTCCCGCTGCCAGATAGCACGCCGAGCGACAGCTGAACCATCCGCACCGGCCGACGACGTAGCCGTTCTTGGCCACGCTCCATTCAGCCTTCGAGTTGGACAGATACGCGCGGTAGGACTTGAAATCTCCGCAAACGTCATCCGGATTTACGACGTGCCAACCCTTATGAGCAAGCAGCTCGCGTGGCGCCCGCTTCGTCTTCCCCTCATTGACGGCAATTTCCAGTTCAACAGGGGAAACGCGGCCGGGGAGATCGAGAAACTTCACGAACTCCATGTCCTTCTGGCCAAAAGTTTGCCCCTCGTGCTCGAGCGATTTGTAGCTCGTCCAGTTCATTACGGTGGTCAAGACCTCGCGCCCGCCCGTCGCCCTCGGCCACTCGTCCAGAACGATGGGTTGCCGCGTCGGGTGCCACGTGTAGTCGGTCGCCGGTGCGTTTCCAGGGAGCGTTTCCCCAAAGCTGAAGCAGATGTCATGGACGTCAATCCAATCTTGCAGATCGCGATGGCCACGTGCGAGCTTAACCTGCGTAAAGACCGGGTCTGAATCGATGAACGCCATCCGCTTAGCGGAGCGATACTCCTCCGGCCTCGCCAAAGTGCCTGAAATATTGACGACCAGATCCGCCGACTCCACGATCTCCCGGCGCTTGTGATCGGAGAGGCCGAACCATTGCGGCGTGGGATACGGAAAGTGATAGGCCCATCGATCAGTCAGACCGAAATGCTCCATGAGGTCTGCGAGGTAACTCACCGTGTACTCGCTGTCCTTGGAAAGGCCGCCAAGCTTCGGCACATATGGGGACTGTCCTGTATCCTCGAAGTAATAAACGTCGTGTCCCAATCGTCTGAAGCCGAGGACGTACTGGATGTAGTCCCAGGCGACTCCTCCAAGGGGGTACTGACCAATCAGGCCGGTGGTTATGATTCGGAGGGATTCTGCCACTTCGGATCTTCCTATTGGTGAAATGCATCGTCAATCAAGGTGGCGAGCACCATCTCCGCAGAGAAGTACTCAAAGGCAACCTCACGCGCGGCCTTCCGATGGGGTTCGGGATGGGTCGTTACCGCCTCCAGGGCCGTTGCCGCTTCGTCAAGCGTCCTGAATGGCAACACGCCGAAATCTGCGCGAAGCCAGCGAGAGAATCCGGTTTCCTGGACGATGACGGGGCGGCCGCAAGCCATGTAGCAGGCACTCCGTTCGCTGAACCAACCTGAGTTCGTGGCGACATAGGCATGTTTTGCCACGCTCCATTCACCGGCTGATGACAAAATGTAGTCGCGATAAGCATCCAAAGTGTCGCTGACTTCGATGGCGGGCCGAATCAACCATCCATTCTCGACCAGATCGGCCGGCATCTCGCCCGCAAACGCGATTTCCAGCGGGACGGGGCATCTTTGCGCCAGACCGACGAAACGTGCCATCTCGCCATCCTTGAGCCCATACTGTCTGCCCTCGAAGACTACCGGATCGTAGGTTTTCCATTTCATTATCGTCGTGAAGGGCGCGTTCGGAGGAGGCACGGTTGCGTCGGGCCACAGAGAGAAATCGATTGGCTGAACCGTCGGCAGCCATTTCAGGCCCGACGTCGGAATCGAGCAATTATCGTCGCCAATGTTTACGCCAAACGAAAAGAGCGCCGTGTGAGCGTCGAGGTGGGCCAAGTCCTTTGAGTTTCCCGAAGCGATTCGAAACTGAATGAAGGCCGGATCGGTGTCGACGTACGCTCTCACGGGGATCATGCGGTACTTCTCTCGAATAATGCCGGCGCCCGTCACGTTGAGCAGAAGGTCGGCCGAGTCCAGAAAATCGATGAAACGTCTTCCCGCAACTCCATGCTCGACTCCGTCGTGCGCCACGAGGGTCCACTGCTCGGAGAACCCATGACGTTCCATGGTCGTCGCGAGGTACTGCACCGATTTGGCGCTCTCGCCGCTCATGGAGTCGGTGTAAGGATCATAGTACCACGTTCCGGTGTCTTCCAGGTACAGAACCTCATGCCCGAGCTTTCGAAGACCAAGCATGTACTGCAGATAGTGGAAGGTGAGGCCTGCGATCGGGATTGATCCGATCAGACCCGTCACGACAATTCTCATGTCCGGCCATCGTTGTGGCACATACAGAGGACCAGCTATAGGTTACCGAGGAGCTCGGCGAGCACGACGTCTGAATCGAAGCAGGTTCGGGCAACTTCTCGCGCGGCTTTCGAGTGCGCCGCGTAATTCGCAGCAACGGCGTCTATCCCTGCCGCTGCCTCATCGAGATTACTGAAAACCAGCAGACCCGAACCAACCGGCAAGATCTCGCTGAACCCTGTATCCTGCAGCACTACGGGACGGCCGCTTGCCAGATAGCATGCGCTTCTCTCGCTGAACCATCCCGTGTTCATGGCAACGTAGACGTTTTTCGCGACTGAGATCTCGCCCGCCGATTCTCGGATAAACGCCTGATATGCCTCGGGCGTCAACGAAATTTCGGGCGCCGCTACGACATCCCATCCGCGATCAGCGAGCTCCTCGACCGGCGCATCCTGTCCCCCGACGGCCACCCTGAAGTTGCCTGGAGATCGAGACGGCAGGTTGATGATCTTCTCGAATTCCTGACGTTTATCGCCAAACTCGCGGCCGTTGTGGACGAGCTTACCCTTGAACACGTTCCAGCTCATGATGGTGGACCAGGGCGCGCTGGGACGGGGTTCGCCGAGTTGCCAGGTGTCAAGGATTATGGGCATCCGGGTGGGAGTCCATTTCCAGCCGAGACGAGGAACGAGGCAGTCCGGTGCTCCGATGTTCTCGGCGAATGTGAAGTACCGGTCGTGTGCGCTTATGATATCGAACCATCGATCCACGAACTCAGACCAGGCATGCCTTTCGCTCAGCATGATCTGATTGTAACCCGGATCGGTATCGATGAAAATTTTTACGCAGTGTTCAGACAGGTCGTCGGGGATGAAGCTCGCCCCGCTGACGTTGATGAACAGGTCGGCCGTGCGGGCGATTTCGTCGAATCGCACGCGGTCCATTCCGAAGCTTTGGGAGTGAAGGTGCAGGTAATGCCAGTGATCGGCCAATTCGGGAGCAAATTGTTCGAAGAAATGTTGGATCGCCCCGGCGGAATAATCGCCAGTTTCAACCTCGGAATTCTCGACGGGGTGGAACGGCCAGCACCACGTATCCTCGTGGTAGTACACGTCATGACCGAGACGAGCGAGCCCCATCACGTACTGCAGGTAGTGCCAGGCCATGCCGCCGACTGGCATGCGACCGACGAGACCGGTAACGACGATGCGCAGTCTCGAAGAGCGCTTCGCAATCGTCATGACTTGCTGGGGCTTTCGACGCGCGGCTCAGAAGCCCCGAAATGGGTACTTCGATCCCACTCCACAACGGACGGATGGGACCCGCTGATATTGTAGCCGAACGCACTCAGAACTTCACCGAACTCGTCTTGAAGGAGACGGCGGAATCCGGCGTTCAGCTTCCTGGTTTCCCACTCAGCGAAGTAGCGCGCATTGTGGTCGTGAATCGTTGGAAAGGCCCTGGCCTCGCTGACCGGAAGTCCCAGAAATTGTTCGATGGAGAGGAGGGTGGAACCAGGGTGCGAGACCAGATCCTCATACCGGAGGGCCAGTACGTGCCTCAGGTACTCGGAGTCTGCGACGAACGTCTCGTGTGCGGCCTTCCAGTTTCGAAACAGCGTGTAAATCGTCGACTCGAAATGAAGGTGCTCCGACTGCCAGGACAACATCCAATCGTCTTCGCCGGCGGATCTGACGGTGTAGTTTTCTCCGGCCTCGTCGTGGGAAACCACGTACTTGGGCCAGCCCATCCACTTGATCGTAGCAAGCGATACGGGTATAGGATGCCGGACCATGACCAGGAAAAAGGAGTTGGGGAAGAGCTCCTGCAGGAACCTCGTCATGACAAGGTTGGGTGGAGACTTCTCCAGGAGAAACGGCTTGGACAGATCCCAATGGGCAGACCACTCTTCGAAGAGGCGAAGGGCGTTCTTATCGGTCGCGAGGCTGGTGGTCTCGGTAAAGTGTGCGTCCGGGTTGAGGCCGAAGTAACCCGGTCCTCCGTGCGCCTTGCCTGCGGGGTATACGGTCTGCAGGTGTTGTCCTTCGTGCTCTCTCTCCGCCCCGTGTGGAAAGCGGAATCCGCTGATCGAAGGATAATCACGCAATATCCGAAACAGCAGGGTGGTTCCGCTGCGATGGAGGCCGCCGATGAATACGAACGAATGATCGTCAGGTGTACGCATATCGTCAAGACGCACGCGTCTGGTGGGGGTCGAGCTCACCGAGTTCATATACGATCGCGCAATCGTTCCTTGAAACACACCGGCACCGGTCGTTCAAGTATTTTCCAAGCTCTTGGTAGTAATCGAGCCACCAGAAGGCAGGCCACGCGATGACCAAAGTGCCGGCTCCACCGTCTCGAAGCCTCAGGAGCTCCTTGAGCGCATCATCGCCGCTTCGAGGCCTGCCGGCAAAAAGGCCGTCTCGCTCCGGGAGCGGGATCGTCTTGAACGTCTCGGCGACGTAAGCCGGCAGCTTTCCGTCATCCACCACGATGGTGGTCCCTGCATCTGGCGGCATGTTCTCGAGAAGACTGCGGATCTGGTTGACTCTGTCAATCCATCTCGTACCGATAAAAACCGACGCCGGCTTTCTCTCGGCGGGCGCCCTAACCGAGTCGGGCGGCCCAATTCTGTCCAGAACCTGCGCCTCCAGTTCGTCGAGCAGAGACCCATCGTCAATGACCGAGCGACGCACTCCATCCACCTTTCGATTAACCGGCTTGCGGGTCAGCAGCTTCAACTGATCCAGACCGTCCCGCGTCAAGGGGGGCAGGCGGAGGTCCGAGACGACTCGGGAGAAACCCTCCGTGGTTGTTGCTTCAGACAGCGTGGTCGAAACGAAGATTCCGCCCGCTCCCCGGACGGTTTCCGCACATTGCCGCGATCTTCTTTCGATCTCCAGACAGTACCAGTAACACAATTGATAATCGTGAAGGGTCGTCCATCCAGAGAGAGGCAAGACTCCCGGGTCATCCGGGCTCAGGTACCATTCAGACTTGCCCGGAATCGTGCCCAGCCGGAGAAGACTCGCTGCCACCTCGCGTTTGGGTCGCTCCAGGTGGATCAGGTCGAGCTTGAGGCCGAGGTCCAGCATTGGTTCAAGGAAGCCCTTGCAAAACAAGTGACTTGTCTCGACATACACGGTTCCTTCCTCGGCGGCGACCGCGGGCAGCTTCTTGCGGACGAGAAAATCGTATGCGACGGACTCGTCCCATTGCGCCTCCCTCATGACTTCCACAAACTCAGGCCAGGGTTCATGGCGACTCGTCACTCCGTCGAGAAGCCCCAGAGCTTTCGACAAGTACTCGGTTCCGCTGCGACCGGTCGTCACAGTGAAGATCAACTGCTTGTCGCTCAAGAGATCCTTTGTCGTTTCAAAGTCTTGAGGGGCTGCAACGTAGTTCATTTTGACCGGCAGAATCTGCCGCTCGTATCGGTGATTTCAGAGTAAACCGAGCGTTCTCGCGATATCCCCGAGCACTTTCTCGGCGTCGAAGTAGGTCTCTGCTATACGTCTGGCGGCGCGGGAATGGAAATCATAGTCGGAGGCGATTTTTGTGATTGCATCGGCCGCTTCATCCACGTTTGTAAACGCAAAGAGTCCATTTCCGGTAGGCAGTACTCTGCCGAAACCCGTGTCTTGCGTTACGACGGGTCGCCCGGCGGCCAGATAGCACGCGCTTCGGTCGCTGAACCAACCACTCCATAACCGAACATTCTGGTCCTTCGCAACCGTGAACTCGCCCGCCGAACTCCGGATGTAGGCACGGTATGATTCGGCGTCCGACAACAACCTTGCATTCCTGATGTCCCACCCCTTCTGCAGCAATGCCACGGCTTCCTCGACCGTCATCCCAATTACGGACATCTCGACCGGAAAGGGGGATTTCGCCGGAAGATCCTCAAATTGAGCAAACTCCAGGCTCTTTTGCCATCGATACGTTTCCCCGTTCAATTGAACCGGTTTGTCCTTATTCCGCCAGTTCCCGACAGTCGTCATTCTTTTGGGCTCCGTGGGTTCGCCGGCTTCCCACCAGTCGAGAACGACCGGGGGGCGTGTGGCATGCCAGCGATAGCCGCCGGTTGGGATCGGGCAGTCTGCGTGACCGATATTCTCGCCATAGGTAAAGAGATGGTCGTGTCGGTCGAGGAACGCTCTTACGTATTCGTTACCGGATGCGGCGTCGATCTGCGCCGCGACCGGATCTGTCTGCAGTTGAACGAGGCAACTCGCATCCTCGAGCGGTCCCCGCGCTCGATGCGAAGCGCACAAATTGAAAACGGCATCTGCAGACCTGTAGAGCGAGCCCAAACCTTCGGCTCCCAACGCGCCGTAGCAGTCGTCCGGCTTTCCCGGAGGTCGGAAGACCCAGCGTTCTTCGAGATCTATCGCGCCCATGATGTCCGCAAGAAAATCAACGGTTTCGCTGAACTCGGTCACCGGCTGCCAAGAGGTTGGGCTCATGCACGTTGTTCTTGAATCCTCGACATACCAAACGTCAAATCCGAGTCGTCTAAATCCGACGAGGTGATGCAGCACCTGCCACACCATGCCTCCGAACGGCATTGCCGCGAGAAGCCCCAGAATGACCACGCGGCCTTTGTCGGCCGGAGGATAGTGAGTTGGGAGTTTGAATTTCCGCATCGGTGCTGTCTACGGGTCGTCCCAGATACGTCCGGAGGCCTTGTCGGCAGCCTTTGCGAGCCGGATTTCCTCGTCGGTGAATGATCCTTCCTGGTACGGGAGGCCAAAGGTCGACAGAAACTCGTCGATCGGGATTCGCCCGATTTCCCTTTGCCAGTGGACGGTGCCCCCTCGCGGGCCGTCGTGATTGCCGTGGCCGCATCCCTTGGCAGCGCCGACAAAGTCAACAGGCCGAAATTCGAAGTAGCCATGCTGCTTCGTGTGTCGTCCCAAAAGGTTCACGAGATTGTCAGGCCGTTCCCGGCGCCCCGTCGTTACATCCCAAAGCCACTGCACGGGGCTCTCGGGTACCGGCACAGCGTGACGCGCATCCGGTGACGGCCAGACTGTGAACCTCCGAACGATGTCGGCATCGATTTCCCGGATTCTCGCTGCGAGTCGCTTCGCGTCAAAGATGCGACATGACCCGCACGTCTGATCGAAGTCGCGCACCATGAGCGCGAACTCGTATCTGATTGCAGACCCCGGATCAACGTCGACACGAACATGGAGTCCCCGATTTATGACGTAGCCGTCTACAAGGCCTTGACCCGCTTGTACCCGTAGTAATCTCTCTGCGAGCTCCACATTCACGTAATCGTCAGCATCGATTAGCATGATGAGATCCGGATCAAACGCCGTGGTCGCATACAGAGCCCCGATCACGTACTTCAGGCCCTTGTCGATTACGACGTGGTTCTGGTCCGGACGGAATGCATCGTGATTCGAGACGTCCAGGAATCTGAGGCGGTCAGGGTACTTTTCGGCCCAGTCCGGTGCACCGTGGCAGCAGACGACCACTGAGACATTTGGGTACGTCTGCATGAACAACGACCTCACGGTCATTTCCAAGAGCGTGTCAATCGTCCGATAGTCGTCGACCTTTGAGTCCAACGGATTCCGGACGGGGATCACGAACGTGAATGATCTGTCTGGGTCAATCTCTCCCAGCCCGGTCGATGTGACAATCTCCGGGACTATTCTCTCGGCACGAAATCCCGGCTTTACACTGGGGAACGGGACCTGTGGTACCTGCTTCTCGAGAAAATGGCAGAGCTTCTCCCATCCGTCGCCGGCACAAACGTCGAGGATGAGCAGGTCTTCCGGGCGATCCCGAAAGTACCACTCGACATTACGGCGGTGGGTCTCGAACACGTGACGAAATATTTGCTCGCTGTAGCCGGAGATTCCGTACGTGGCGACTCGTACATCGCGATTAAACCCTTTTGGATCTGCGTTACGAGTAAACTGCGATTTGCACGACGCGGCCCAGGCATCATACTCTCTGGTCGTAAGTATGAACTTGGACCCAGGATATCTCTTGTCCAGTTCAGGGTAGAATATGCCGATCGGAAGATCGGTAACCGCGTCGAGGTTCTTCAGATAGTCTGTCGAGAAATCACCGCGGAGCCAGTCATCCAGCCCCAGTTCCTTCAGATGGCCGAACGTACCGGCACGGTATCCCAGCTCATCGAGGGCGGCATACATTGACGTAGTTCCGGTCTTCGACAGGCCGATACCGAATACCTTTCCTTCCGAGGATTTCATGGTGGGAGTCGAATCCTTTGAACTCATTAGCATCTCACTCAGAGCACCTCGTCGAACATCCACTCGAACTCAGTACCGACGTACTGGGAGTGGACCTCATCGAAATTCTTTATCATCTCCCGGAGGTTGTCGGGGGTGTTCCTAATAGGTGGCATGGCGTAGGTCGATACTGCTCCTGGTCACTCGCCGGGGCGGTGGAGCCCGCCGTTTGCGTTGACGCTTGTAGTGGCAGCGATTGCGTCGACCCGAACGGAAGTCACCGTACCTCCCTCGACGTCAAGCACCTTCGAAGCGCCTTCGAGCGTGCTCGCACGGTGTGAGATCACGAAGGTCGTTCGTCCTCGTTGCAGTCGGTCAAATGCCTCGAGAATCTCCGACTCGGTAGCTACGTCGATAGAACTGGTAGGCTCATCGAGGATCAAAATCGGTGCGTCTTTGAGGAATGCTCTCGCACAAGCGACGCGTTGCCGCTCTCCGCCCGATAACATTGCTCCGCGCTCACCTACTTGGGTCTCATACCCGGCATCCAGTCTTGAGATGAAATCATGGGCGTTGGCCAACTTTGCCGCCTCCACAATCTCTTCTAACGTTGCCCCATCCCGCCCGTAGGTGATGTTTTCGGCTATCGTGGTGGAGAACAGAACCGGTTCCTGCAGCACGATAGCGAACTGATCCCGATAGTCCTCGAGGCGATAGTCCCGGATATCACGGCCGTCAACGGTGATCCGTCCCGATTCGACATCATAGAATCGCATCAGGAGGCTGACGAGCGTCGATTTTCCGGCGCCTGTCTTGCCACGTATTGCGACGCGTTCGCCAGGTTCCACAGTGAAAGAAACGTCGTTCAGAACCGGAGCGTCTTTCACGTATGAGAATGACACGTTCTTGAATTCCACGGCTCCTATTGCTCGCTTGAGACGCCGCGCGTCGGGTTTATCTACCACTTCGGGCCTTTCGTCGAGCAGCTGCAATGCTCGTTCGGCGCTCGCAAGTCCGTTTGCCAGTCCGGCTGCAGCCTCGGTCATACTGCTGAGCGGGCCGAAGATCTGGCCGACGTACGCCATAATCATGAGCAACTCGCCAAGGGTAAGAATGCCTGACTGGACGTGAAGCGTGCCCACAAACAGGACGGCAGCCGTTGCCGCAGTAATAGAGATCCCAACCAGGGCGTGGTACGTTCCGCCGGTGAGAACGGCGTCAAGATGTCCCTTTACCCGTTCGCTCGACTCGGCGAGGAAGCGCGACTCTTCTGCTTTCTCGCGCTGAAACGCCTTCACGACGCGGAGTGTCGAAAGGCTCTCTTGTACAACAGACGAGGCAGCGCTGTCGAGGTCTTTAACGGTTCTCCATTTCGTCTTCAATCGCCATCCATAGACTTTGACCAAAATGACAAGAACCGGCACGACGAGCAGGGCAATTAGCGTGAGCTCTAGATCGAGCAGGCTCATGACGACGACCATTCCTATCAGCGGGAACCACGTTCTCAGCAAGGGAAGGCCGGCGCCCAGCAGGACCTGGTTGATCGACGCTGCGTCGTATAGAATCCGGTAGGTGGAGTCCATTGAACCGGCGCGGTCGTGGTAAGCAATCGACAAGCGCTGGGCATGGGCAAACAAGCGGGCTCGGAAGGCCAGAACCATGTTCTGCGCGGTGTAAGCTCGCAAATACTGGGTGCCGAGTCCCCGCAGGCGGTTGAACAAGGCCAGTCCGATCATAAGGATCGAAGCGGCGATCAGCAGTGACATGCTGGAACGGGTTGCGACATCGGGAAGAAAGACCGCGACGTAACCCGGCAGAGGGTCGGAGCCGATCACGTTGTCGACGACAATCTTCAACGGGATCGGATTCAGGAGGGCCACCGGCGTGCCGAGGAAGCTGAGTCCGAGTATCGCGAGTAGATGAACTCGGTACCCCCTGGCCTCCTTTATCAGGCGCTTGAGGACTGAAAGCGTCGTGTATTTCGGCTTGTTCATAAATTGGATGGCGGGTAATCAAACTGCCGTGCCGGAAAGCCAATCTGAGCAATCCCACTCAAGCAGTCTCTCCACCTCTCTGATTTCATTCTCGTACACTTTGGCCAAGTACTCCCTGTGTCGCGTCTCCATAGGCGCGTAGGCGGGTGCGGGTGCGTTACCGGCAGACAATCCAGACGGTGCTTCTACACCTAAGAACCGACATATGTCCTCGAGACTCTGATTCTGGCTGGCCTTGAAGTCCTCCCATTTCAGAATCAGTGTTTGTTCCTTTGGGAAGAAAAACCATACTCGACGAAGTTGATCGGAATAGAATCCGCGGTCGATGAAGGAGTGCCGCAGGTCTTGAAGGGGCAGTGCGTTTCGAGCTTGCAGCGGCTCATTCCGAATGGCATCGAGGAAATCGATGCTCGTGTCCATCCCGCGCCGAACGGCCATGTTCCAGTGCGAATACGCCCGTTCGATCGGGTTTCGAAGGAGCAGGATCCACTTCATTTTCGGGTTGTACTGCCATATTCGCTTGGGAGCGCAGTACCAGTACATGTAAGTGGGCGTCTTGTCTCCCCACAGTTTCCTATCCGAACAGGCATCAAACAGACGGTGGTACTTCGCGTAGTCCACCGTTGTCGACTGAAAGTGCCACTCACGATCAAAGAAGTGACCCTCTTCATCGCGCGTCATGCAGATGTGTGGATGAGCCCGAAGGTAGCGGTAAAGCGCCGTCGTACCACCCTTTTGCGTGCCGCCTATGACGAAATCGACTCTTCGGTTCACTGTTCGAGCCTGCGAACCTCGTCCAGCGCCCTCACGTGACTCGTCATCGCGACCGAGCAATCCCCCAGTTGCCAAATGAGCATGCCGACGGAGGCGATCGCAAGTGCGGTTCCCGCCGTCCACGCGCCGTCAAAGAATGCGAATGCTGAGAGAACGCCGGGAATGATCGTCATAGCGATCTCGAACGGAGACAGTATCGGCCTGGCCCTGAATCTCAAAAGCTGCTTGCCGCTGCCGTGCTCCTCCACCGTCATGAGGACGCGCACCGAGCCGAAAAGGCCTCCCCGGACCTCGAGATCCCAGCTGTCATAATTACCACCGCGAAAAGCGATCGCGCCACGATCGACGATGGCCTCTTCGAGACGAGTCAGCCAATCATAGCTGGATCGCCAGGTCTCCGACCATAGGGTGTCGACGCGAGGCGTGCCGAGCTTGGCTATGGGAGAGCCGCGCCTTCGCCAGAACGTCAATCCGTGGCTCAGTCTCCCATGGAGCCGGGCGAGTGGCTGAATGAGGTGGAGTGCCACGATGGCTCCGCGACGCGCAAGCCGCGACGACAGCGTGCCGCGTCGCTCAAGTCTTGCAGAGAACGCGCTGCGAACAGCCTGAACCAGAGGCGCCGCTACCGCAAGGATCATGAGCGGGATCGAAAACGCGAGTGGCGACCACGAGTTACTCAATACCACAAGAGCCAGCAGGAACAGGATGGTCAGATACCACTCGGGCATGAGCGGCAGCGACAACCACGTGGCCGACGCGCGCGAATAGATCGATTGGAACGGCGCCTGGCCCCAGGTACCCTGATAGACGTGTTGCCTCACGGGCCCCAAATCTCTCGTCAACCCGCGGCCGTAGATTCGTCCCGACCACGGAATGTGTCCGAGGCGGTTGTACTTCTGCGGCCATTTGCGTTCGAGAAGGGCCTCGGCCTTTCCGTACCCAAACTGCTGTTTCCAATACCTCCGGATCGACGGGCGTCTGTGATGCCAGACGACCGCACTGGGATGGAAGCCGATCTTCCAACCTCTATTGAGGAGCCTCCAGCAAAGATCTACGTCGTCGCCCGCGGCCCGGAACTGCGGATCGAACCCATCGACCGCGTCGAGTGCCGACTTTCGGAACGCCATGTTGCACCCCGGGATGTGCTCGGCCAGTTCGTCCGTTTCGAGCACGTGACAGGGGCCCCCCGGTGCGTGCGAGATGCACTCAGCGAGCGTCCCGTCTTCGGGAGGAAGCAGGTTCGGGCCGCCGACTCCGCATACGTCGCTGGTCGTGAGAACGCGAGCAATGTATCGAAGCCAGTGGGGATCGGGATAAGCATCGTCGTCGATGAACGCGACGATCTCGCCGGTCGCGCGTCGGATGCCCTCGTTCCGGGCACTGCTGAGCCCCGCATTCGGCGTCGTGACGACTTGAAATTTGAACGCACGCGCAACTTGCTCCGTGTGATCCGTGGATCCGTCGTTTACGACGATCACCTCATAGTCGGGATAATCGAGCGATTCGAGCGCCCTGAGTGTGTCCGTTATGGTTCCGGCGCCGTTGTACGAGCATACCACCACCGAGATGCGCGGCCACCGACCCGGTCCGTCGAGTGGAGCATCCTGCATGGCTCGCGACACCGTCGTGAGCGACGGCTTCGGAACCCTCTCAGCGGTCGTCAGACCGAAGCCCCAATCGAGTATGTCATTTCCGCCTCTGTACCACTCGTCGGTCCACTTGAAGGCGAAAGCGCCGGCGCAGCCTGCGGCAAAGGTGGATCTGATCTGCCACTCCAGAGATTCTGCCTGCGCCGCCTCGCCGTTCCTGATGCTATCGAGGCCCACCTCCGCCATGACGACCGGCCGCTCCCCCGCGAGATTGTGAAGTTTCGCCAGATATGGCTCGAGCGTTTCGCGCGACTCCAGATAGACGTTGTAAGCGGCAAAATCCAGGAAGGGAAGCTCGAGGAACTCCGTCGTGGGGTAGTTTACGTACGTAACGAGCCCGTCCGGATCGACGTCCTTCGTTTCGAGATACAATGTCTCCAGAAAGCGCGTGACCGCCTGACGCCCGTGCCAACGAACGATCGACGCCGGAATCTCGTTGCCGATCGCATAGCTCAGCACGGCCCGGTGCCGCCGGCAACTTGCGACGCACTCGCGCACCGTATGGCGGATCGATCGTGCCCGCTTCCGGGAATCCAGAAACGCAATGTGCTGCTCCCAGGGAATCCCGATCATCGCTCTGAGCCCCGTCGCTTCGAGTTGGTCGAAGAGCCACTCGGGCGGAGTAGTGTATGTGCGCACCGCGTTGAAGCCTGACGCGGCGATCAGGCTCAGATCGCGAAAAGCGACATCGGGCTCGGGGAAGAGATCGTTGTCCGAGTTCGGACGGAACGTTCCGTACGTTACGCCTCGAACGTAGTGTTTGCGACCACCCCAGTACAGGAACTTCCCACGGACCTGTGGTCGGTTCGTTCGTGGAAGTCCTATGGGAGCGGCCCCATCTCCTCCGATCAGTGTCGGGATGGGCCGGCTTCCGTCGATTGAGACGGTGTCTACCGGTAAGTCCAAGAATAATTTACGCGAATTCTGGCCGTAGCCGCAGTACTGAGCCCCGTCAGTGGCCGGGAGGTACCACATTCGGGCGATTCCTCGCTGGCAGGGCCTCCTGCGCCGAACGAGGGGAGAATTAAAAATATATGAACCGCGGATGCCCGTGTCAACGACGAAGAAGTCCTCCCATTTCTCTCATCTCGATATAGCCCTCTAACCGCAATCTCGGCGGGGCGTTCTTCGTCTGCGAGATATTCTCACGACATTTCATCAATCACGTTGGTTCAGACACGAGCCTGCGAACGACCCGGTACGGGAAGCCGGCGTACCGAGTGAACCGCTTCCACCCCGTCGACCGACGGGCGATCTCGATGATCGGACGAAACTGAGAGAGCGACCAGGGCTGATCGGCCAGCCCAAACGACTCGAGAAACGACCTCATGCCCATCATCTTGACCGCCTTGTCCCAATGCACGGCGCCGCCGCGCGGTCCCTGGTGATTGCCGTGACCGCATCCCTTCGCAGCGCCTAGGAATTCGACCGGCACAAGATTGAAGTGCTGCGTTTGATCTACGTGCCGCGCCATCAACTCGATCACACTGTCGCGCGACTGTGGAATTGAATCCGCCGTCCCCCACAACCACCGGAGCGGGGTCTCGGAGACGCGAACGTCCCTTTGCTCGCCCGCCTGCGGCCAAGGCTGGAATCTCTGTTCGATGCCTCCGTCGATCGACTGCAGCATTGCTTTTAGGACCGATGGTTTGAAGATCCTGCACGAACCAGACGACCGGTTGAAATCGCGAACGGTGACCGCGTACTCGTAACTCACGCGCCACCGCTCGTCGAACCGAATCCAGGCGTGAGCGCCGCGCGTGATCAGGTATCCGTCAAACGACGCATCCATATCACCCCTCGAAATCAGATACGCTCCGAGCCTCGTGTTGACATAATCGTCTGCATCCATCAGCATGACGAGAGAGGGATCGAGCGTGCTCAAGGCATACAGTGTTCCGACGATCAGCTTCATGCCTTTGTCGCGGCGGTTGTCACCGTTGGGAATGAATCTCGGGCAGCCAGTGACATCCACGAACCGGAGGCGCCCGTCGTACTCGGCCGCCCACGAGGGAACCCGGTGGGCGCAGACCACGACCGCGAAGTTGGTGTGATGCTGGCTGAACACCGAATCGATAGTCTTCCGAAGCACGGCCTCGACCGCCCGGTAGTCAGTCACTTTGCGGTCATCGGGGTGACGTACCGGGATTACGAACGCCAGGAGCTTGTCCGCTCGAGTTAAGGACGGTGGTTTCAAAGGCTTAGTCATTACGACGTCTGAAAGCGCCCGGCAGACTCGGAACACGGGGACCTGGGGCCGCACCCTGCGGCAGATGAGCTGCAACCGTTCGCCTGCCAAAACGTCTACCGGTTCATCTCCGATGAGAAACTAACCATCTTCTATGTCTACGTTCACGCATATCATCCTTGCGCTCGGAATCTCGACCGCGGCGTTCGGTCAGGACTTCAATCCCCAGGAATTCGCCGCCCGTCGCGCGAGCCTTTTTGGATCGACCGGCGACGGCGTGACCGTGATACTCGGAAACACGAGCCATCTCCATGCCGCTCGGTTCCACCAGAGCCCAGACTTCTTCTACCTGACGGGCATCTCCGAGCCGGACGGTGTACTGGTCATGGACGGCAAAACGAGCCGGAGCACGGTGTTTCTTCGGAGGCTCAGCCCATTCGAGGCGATGTGGAACGGCCCGCGACTGCTGAATAGGCCCGGGTCTGACGAGCGTTACGGCATCGAGTTGCGACCTCTGACGGAGCTTAAGGAGTTCCTGGAGGAGGTTCTCGAGGACGAGGACAAAATGTATGTCCAGATCCGCCCGCCGGATCAACTGCAAGCCGCTCGCGGAGAGGTTGCCCACGCAACGCAGGACGAGAGGGATCATCCCCTGTTGGGCGACCGGCGGAGCGACGTTCAAGTCGCCATTGAACGCCTTCTTGCGATTCGGCCCGATGCCAGCGTGATCGATGTTACCGGAGCGATCGATAAGATGCGGTGGACGAAAACCCCATACGAAATCGAGAGATTGCGCAAGGCCGGCCGCATCGGCGCAGCGGGTTTCGTCGAAG
>DATKEJ010000095.1:0-7266 GCA_035512315.1 Rhodothermales bacterium
CGGTGTTTCTTCGGATGCTCAGCCCGTTCGAGGCGATGTGGAACGGACCCCGACTGCTGAATAGGCCCGGGTCTGAGGAGCGGTACGGCATCGAGTTGCGACCTCTGGCGGAGCTCGAGGAGTTCCTGGAGGAGATTCTAGAGGACGAGGACAAAATGTATGTCCAAATCCGCCCGCCGGATCAATTGCAAGCCGCTCGCGGAGAGGTTGCCCACGCTACGCAGGATCAAAGGGAACATCCCCTGTTGGGCGACCGGCGGAGCGATGTCCAAGTCGCCATTGAGCGCCTTCTTGAGATTCGGCCCGATGCCAGCGTGATCGATGTTACCGGAGCGATCGATAAGATGCGGTGGACCAAAACCCCTTACGAAATCGAGCGATTGCGCAAGGCCGGCCGCATCGGCGCAGCGGGTTTCATCGAAGCCATTCGGGGTACGGAACCAGGAGTCTGGGAGTACGAGATCGAGGCGGAAACGCGATATGTCTACCAGAGCAGCGGAGCGGGCGACGCGTTCATCCCGATCGTCGCCTCCGGTCCGAATACGTTGATCATCCACTACCAGGAGAACAACAGGCAAACTCAATCCGGCGACGTGATCCTGATGGATTATGGAGCCGAGGTCGACGGCTACACGTCAGACATCACGCGCATGTGGCCGGTGTCGGGGAGATTCAGCAGTAGCCAGGAGAAAATGTATCGCTGTATCCTGGAGGCGAGCAAGGCCATGATCGCCGCGATCAAGCCGGGCGTCATGGAGTCGGATCTTCAGGACGTGGCCGAGGCGGTCTACAGAAAACACGGTTTTCTGCGTGAGTTCGAGCAGTTCGGACGGTATGTCGGCCATCCGGTCGGGCTGTCCGTTCATGATCCCGATCCGGGCGCCGGGCCTGCCCCCGACGTTCCATTCCAGGTGGGGACTGTCTTCAACGTTGAGACCCTGCTTTCGGTCGCACAGGAAGGCATCCACATGCGTCTGGAGGATACCATCCTGGTGACGGAGGACGGCGCCGAGAATCTGACCGCGGGCGTGCCGGTCGAGATCGAGGAGATCTATGCGTTGATTCGGGACGTAGACGGAACGAAGTGAAGACGTCCAGGGTGGAGGGTGCAGGGTGGAGGGTGCAGCGTGCAGGGTGCAGGGTGCAGGGTACTTGGTACTTGGCGGGCAGTCACCCCGCGCTTCAGCGCGGGGCGAGGGCAGCAGAAAGAATATATTTGGGGCTTCAGCCCCAAATCTCAGAGACTGCCGCAGGCGCTGTACGGGTACCCCCCCGGCTTCTGCTCCGACCCGGCCCATCAGGGCGCGTCGCGATCCACAAGCCTATTGCCAGGGGCTCCTTCCGTACAGCTGCAGAATGCCATCCTCGGCGATCGTCGCCTCCACGTCATCCATTTCCATCGGCACGAAGTCTGACAGGACGTCGATACCCGTTTCGGTGACGACGATGAGGTCTTCGAGTCGAATGTAGAGCTTCTCCTCGGGGACGCGTAGCGCCGGTTCGATCGTGAAGACCATACCCGGCTTCAGCACCTGGGAGTAATCTCCAGGGTCGTGGGTCGACATGCCGACTCCGTGCCCTAGAGCGCCATATCCGAGGGATCGGGATGCATAGCTCGCGACGAACTCCTCGGCCGCGGCACGATGATGCGGTTTCGAGAAGGTCGATCCGGCCAGGATGCCCTTCATGGCCTCGGCCGCATCGTTGATGATGTCAGCAGGCAGTTTTCCCGGTCCGATCCGTTCGAGAATCGCTTTGTAGCACGCCAGATAGAATCCATACAACTCGCGCTGCCACGAGTTGAACTTGCCGTTCACGGGCCACTGGCGCGTGACGTCGGTCCGGTAGTATTCGATGTCGGGCGCATAGTCCATCAGGACGAGGTCACCGTCCTCAAAGACGCCCTCGGCCGCACGGTGGTGTGGATACCACGCGTTCTGACCGGTCGCTACGATGGCCGCGTATCCCTCGCCCTGTGCTCCGTTCCGGAAAAAAATAAACCGGGCGGCGCCGTCGATTTCGTGCTCGACGACTCCAGGCCGGGTCGAGCGCATCGCTTCCATCAATGCCTCACCTGAAAGCCGTGTGGCGCGGTCGATCAGACGGATCTCGGCCGGACTCTTGATGATGCGCAGTTCGTCGAGGATTGGAGAGAGGTTTCGGACCTCAAATACCGGGAAGCGAGTGTTCAGGAGCTCCACGAAATGGCCTTCGCGGGACGGCCGGCCGTCCCAAGGATCGCCGGCCCGGTCACCAACGACGCGCATTTCGCCGTCGCGACTGGCCGACGGACCTTCGGCCGGAGCGAAAGGCGTGTAGATAGTTTGCACCGATCCGCGGTACGACATCCGCGCAAGGTGCTCGCTCAGCCGTTCGGGACCGGCCACCACGTCGACGCCGGTGAGGTCAGCGACCCAATCGGGGTCGTCTGCCGTGATGAAGTGGCCGTCCGTTCCGGATCGGGCAACGTTACGGTGGGGCAGGTAGAGGTTCGTTTCTCCGTCCGAGCAATCGATCATAACGATCGAGTGCGGCGTCTCTACTCCGGTCAGGTAGAAGAATTGGTTCGACTGCCTGAAGCGGGCGGAGGAGTGTACGGCGCCGGCTCCCTGGACCAGAGCCGCTGCCTCCGGGCCGATTGTCTCACAGATGCGCGCGCGCCGCTGGGCGAACTCTTCTTTGGTGAAGTGCTGGGTGAAGAGGGGTGATGTGTTCTGTGCTGCGGAGCTCAACGGCGTCAGCGACAGGCCGACGACGGCGAGCAAGTTGATCGAATTGCGTGTCATCGAGTGCAGATTTGATACCCTGGAACCTCGTCATCATCGCGACACGGTAAAGCTACCCTTCACGGTCATGTGCCCGGCACGAAGCGAGTAAAGGTACAAACTGCTCACCAGCTTATCTGGACTCCAACTGATATGGTGCCGCCCGCGGGGGAGCGGACCTTCGACGATCCGACCTGCAAGTCGTCCCAGTGCGTCGAAGATCGAAAGTTCGAGATCCCTGTAGGGCCTCTCCACCACGATATCGAAAACGATCCGGTCGCTCACCGGATTCGGAAAATGTGAGACACTGAGCTCGGACGACGGTGACTCCGCGGCTTCGGATGCAACGAGCCCTTTGCTGACTCGCTTCGCAATTGTGCCTGTTTCGCCCACAGCGATCGCGTTCCCATCCTGCCAGAGTTGTACGGCATGAAGCCGGCGCGTGCTGTTCCAAGATTCAGGGGTCCACGTCTGACCTCCATCCTCAGTGAACTGAATGCGGTGACTCCCGACCGCAAGGGCGTGACTTGCGTCCACGAACGAGACATCGTCCGCGACCAGTGTAGAGCCCACGGAATTCCACGTCGCCCCAGTATCCGTCGAAACAAGGAGGCTACTATTTGTAACCGCAAACGACAATCCGGAGCCGAGAACAGCGAAGGCGCCGATCGACGACCTGCCAGTCTCACTGTAAGCCGTGGTGAAACTACTGCCCTTGTCGGTCGACTGGATGATCGCCGCCGTAGCAATCCGTCCGGTTCTCTGTGTCGCGCCTCCGAGTAAGACGACTCCCTCTTCGGTGCACGCAAGGGCTCCGGTAATGAGACCAGGAAAGAAAAACTCCATCCGCCACGATAAGCCCTGATCCTGTGAGCGCATGAGAGTACTGAGTTCGCCTGCCACCAGGACCTCGAACTCGCTGAGGAAGCAAGCGCGCGACAACAGCATGTTATCCGCCGAGAAAACGCGCGCCCAGGTTAGTCCCCAATCGACGGATCGAAAAACCGTCGCAATCCACGTGCTGAAGATATTCTCCGCCTGTGGGGTTTGGACGAAATTGGCGGCAACGGCAATGCCCCTCCCCGATGGTCTAAAATCAATCGATCGAATGGTGGCGAGTTTTCCCTCACAAGCCTGAGAAAAATGGGCCGGGCAATCAAGTTGGAGCAGAGTTGAGTCAGGTGAGAGGTCTTGCCACGTCTCACCGCCGTCGACCGTTCGCAGGATCACGCCGTGGCCTCCGACAAAGCCAGTGTCGGGATTGACAAAGGTGAGGGCTAGGAGCGTGCTATCGGTCCCCGACTCAATGCTTATCCACTCAGTCTGCGCATTCGAGGTGGCGGGGCGAATCACCAGCCCCAGGAAAGCTACGGCCACGGCCAGGCGTATCGTCACGGCTATGAGGTATTGAACGTTGATAGGCATTGACGTCCACCCAAAACACGGCTCAGACCGGATATCGTGACCGAGCCGTTACTGTGAGGCCAAAACGAAATCCATTTCTGCTTTCTGCTTTCTGCTTTCTGATTTTCCTACTTCTTCTCGACTTCCTCCGCCGCCTTCTTGTCGGTTTCCTCGACGGCCTCCTTGGCTTTGTCGACGGGCTTGTTCTTTGCGTCCTCCACTTTCTCGACGGCGTCGGATGCCTTGCGATCGGCCTCGTCGAGTTTCTCCTTAGCGGCCTTCTCCGGCGTATTCACCGTCTCCACTGCCTCGGATGCTGCCTCTTTGGCTTCGTCGGCCGGCTTTGTCACGATGTCCTCAGCCTTGTTTACCTGTGCCTGAATCTCATCGCCGGGCGTCGTGAGGATTTTCTCGCCGGCCTGAACCTGGCTGTGGACGGCATCGATCGGCTTGTCGACCACCTCCTCTACAGACTGCATCTGTTCGTCGACCATGTCGGCCGGCTTATTGACGACCTCCTGAACCTTCCCCACCTCTTCGTCGATACGATTGCCCGGGGCATTCAGCACGTTCTCGACCTTGTCGACCTCATTGTCGACCGCATCGGCGGGCTTATTGACGATTTCCTCGGCCTTGTCGACTTCTTTGTCGAGCATATCGCCGGGTTTATTGAGAACCGCGCCCGGCGTCTCGAGACTGATGCCGGCTTCCTTCGCCGGGGCCGTGACGACTTTCTCGGCAGCGCCGGCGTGCTCATCTACAACGTTTCCGGGGGCATTCAGTACGCCGGTCACTTTTCCAGTCTTCTCGTCGAGCTTGTCGCTCGGCGTGCTCACGACGTCCGTAACGCCGTCGACCTTGTCGCCGAGCATGTCACCCGGCTTATTCAGGGTCCCCCCGACTTTGCCGGTTCGTTCCTGGACCTCGTCTCCAGGTTTTTCGAGGATCTTAGTCTTTTCGCTGACTTCCCCTTCGAGCTTATCGCCGGGTTTCTTGACGGTCCCTTCTACCTTCTCGACCTTCTCGTCCACCACCTCAGTTCTCTTGTTGACTGTCTTGTCGGCCTTGTCGGCCGTTTCCTGGACGTCCTCCGCCTTTTGCACGACCTTCTCTTTCGCCTTCTTAGCCTTCTTGTACCATTGGGCGGAGGCGGATTCGGGCTGGATGGAGAGCATGGCGACTCCAAGCAGAAACGAAAGGAGGATCGTTGCGGTGCGTTTCATGGGTGTGGAGGTTTTGGGGTGGACACAGGGACAAGTTCAAAATGCAAAATTTAAAATGCAAAATGGGTCCAAAGTGCGAAGTCCGAAGTCCGTCCGAAGGGTCCGACCCGCCCGGATGGTTGACTAAAGGCTCGCACAAGTAGGGCCACGCTGCCAAGCGTGGCCGTTCTCGTGCGCGAGCAGGCGATCCGTTCCTAATGACAAGCACCAAGTACCCAGTACCATTCATGCGACCACTTCGACCCTCGCACCGATACCCCGAACCGACGCAATCTTCCTGTCGCACGTGAGCACCGTCGCGTCCAGTGCCTCGGCGAGCGCGACGTACACTGCGTCGTATGCGGTGAGATTGGACATCAGCTCCCAAATGCGTTCGAGAAGCGGTTCGTGGGGATACCTTGTGATGGCCATTGCCTGCAAGTCCTCAAGAGCTTCTCTGCCCCTCATGTCGTCAAACGAGCCGGACAGCGCGTAACGTCTGAGGACCTGCGCCACCTCGAAATCGAGCAGATGCGGGGCGTGAAGCGATTCATTCTTTTCGAGGATCCGTCGCTCCACCTTCTCTGACAGTTGGGTGCCAAGCAGTACCTCGAGAACGGCGGACGCGTCGACGACGATCATCGTCGATCGCGCTCGGCCCGAACGGCTGCAGCCGGCGTTTCATCGACTGCGACCTGAGTTCGGCTCGCCAGCCGTTCGCGCAGTTCAGCCGGCGTCGGTCGCTCGGCGACCTGGCGGATTTCTCGGAGCAAATACTCCGAGAGCGACATGCCCGCCAGCGCCGCACGCGCCTTCAGCCTGCGGTGCAGCTCGGTGGGGACGTTTCGTATTTGGATCATTGAGGGCATGCGACGAACATACAAACATGTGGGGGGCATGTTTCCGTCCTGGGTCCGGGGTGCGGAGTCCGGCGTAAGGAACGCACGATCCTTCAGGTATCGTACGTGTCGAAGTTCCAAGTAAACCGCCCGGGACCTCTCGTTAAGGCACAACAGGTATTCTCACACAGGGGCACAAAGGGTTGAGCGGATTGCCTGCCCGGGGCATGCCGATCGCGTCGCCGGACTCCGGACCCTGGACCCAGGACTCATTTCACAAGCGTCACCAACCGCTGCTCCCTCCTTCCGCCCACGTCCAGTGCGACCGCGTAAACCCCGCTCGGCGCCGCGCTTCCGCCATCCGTGAGTCCATCCCACCGCACCGAGTACGACCCCGGGCCCAGCGTCTCATCGGCGAGTCGGCGCACGATCTGGCCGTTTACGTTGTAGACGGTCAGCGAAGCCTGCCCGAAACCGTTCTCCATCGGCACTCGGAAGCGCAGGAGCGTTGATTCCCGGAAAGGATTCGGATAATTGCCTGCCAGCAGCGATCCGCTCTCGGCATCCGGCAGTTCGAGCGCTTCTTCGACTCCCGTCGCGAGCAGGAGTCCGCCCGGCATTGCGACGCCCTGGCGATCCAGGAGGTACGGATTGACGAAAGCCGGACGAAACGAGGGCGCCTCGGCGTACGTCGTCTTCCATTCCTCGTCCGTGAGGCGCTCGAAATTCAACGAGACGTGCTCGTAGTAGCTCATGACGGGTCCGACGAAAGTCGTCTCCATCCCGCCCGGAAGGGTAGTGACGATGATGGCCATGTTAACGGGGCCGGTCCCGACGTGGAGCACTTTGCCGATCATGTTGCCGTCTTCATCCGTCGGCTGCGTGTGGACGTCGGCCACGACGAGGTCTTCCTTGAACAGGTCACCCGAAAAGTGATCGCCGCTGACTTCGTTATGACTCCGGTAGTACAGCTTCGGGTACCATCCCGCGTAGTAGTTGAACGCGTACTCCTGCATTTCGACGAGCATGTCGCCGAGGAAGAGGCGGTCCTCATCC
>DATKEJ010000096.1:0-8315 GCA_035512315.1 Rhodothermales bacterium
CGGGCGGTCGAAAGGATGGGGCGGAACGGGAAGTTCGGATCTATCCTGGCGCGATTGGGCGTGAGAGGCAGCCGTCAGCAGGACGGCGAGTACGAGAACGGAAAGTCGTCTCATGGGGGATAGCGATCGAACTGATGTGAGCGCCCGGTCGTCTAGAGGCAATATCAGACGTGTTGCCGAGAGTTGAAAGACGTCAACGATCTGTGTCGTTGGACTTGTCTAAAATCTTCCGTTCACTGCCGGCTGCTTCCCACTCACGGCACCAGGGCCGCCGCCCGATCGATCTCGGCGGCCACCGCGTTGAGCACACTCGACGCGACCTCGATCTGGGCGTTCGCCTCGTCCCATTCCCGCTGCTCGATCGCCTCGCGGACGCCGGGCAGCGTTTTGACGCCATAACCGGTGTAAAATCCCGGCGCGTAGATATGATGGCGATACCACGGGCGCCGAGGAAGTCCGTCCGGGCGCATCATCGCGCGCTCGACGCGCAATAAGATTGCGTCGAGGGCGGCCCGGCTTTCCGGTGAAAGCGCGACGGCTGCCGCCGCCTTCACGTCGTACTCCTCGGCGCTCTCGCGGAGGTGCGCCAGGGCGTTCTTCAGGGGCGCGAAGTTCAGGTACGGAACGGCCGTTTCAGTCTCCGGCGGGAGGTAGGTCTCGGTCGGGTCCGCGGCGAGCGCGAACACACTGTCGGCCAGCATCTTCGCGAGTCGCTCCGTCTCGGCGCGCAGATCCTCGTTCAGCATGATCACCTCATCCAGATAAAGCTCCACATTGTCGGCCAGGCCTCCGAACGACAGCGGCAGGACGTCGGCGTTGGCCAGCCGCAGCACCATGCGGCCCGCTGTCTGGGCCAGCGCGATGCCGTAGGCGAACGTGGGATCGCCGAATCGCATGAAGTGATCGTAGGTGTCGTAGGCAGAGTGGTAAGAACCGCCCCCGCTCTCGCCGCCGAAGCTCAAATTCAGGGCGGCGATGCCGAGATGCTGCAGGAATGGTGAGTAGTCAGACCCCGAGCCCAGAGGCGAGAGGCGCAGGTCGGGCCGTTCCGCCGCTTCGTCCTCGCCGTTCACCCGAAGCCGCGCGCGCGCCCGGTCGGCGACGGAAACGCCCGTCTGCGGGTCCGTCACTTCACGCGCGACTTCGTTGACGAACCGTTCCAGCGTGTGGGAGCCGCCTGCTGAGAGAAAGCCGCGCCCGTTGCTGTCCGAGTTTATATACGCCACGACCTTGCGATCCAGCTCCTCGGCGTGGGTTTCCGCCCACTCGGTAGATCCGATCAGGCCTTGCTCCTCGCCGTCCCAGCTCGCGTAGACGATCGTCCGGCGCGGCCGCCATCCCCTTCGCGCCAGGGCCCCGATGGCTCGGGCTTCCTCGAGAAGCGCTACCTGGCCGCTGAGAGGATCGTACGCACCGAAGACCCATGCATCCCTGTGGTTGCCCCGGACGATCCACTGATCGGGCTGCTCCCGACCCTCAAGCTTCGCGATCACGTTGTAGACCGGAACGATATTCCAGTCGAAGGCGACCTTCAGGCGAACGCGGGCCGGACCGGGGCCAAGATGGTACGTAACCGGGAGGGCGCCTCGCCATTCGGACGGCGCCACGGGTCCCTCGAGCGCTTTCAACAACGGCATCGCGTCGGAATGCGAGAGCGGGAGCACGGGGATCTTCGTGATCACCGTCACCTCCTGGCGAGAGAGACGTTTCGCGTCGTCGGTGGCCCCGACGCCCGGCGTCAGCGGGTCTCCCGAGTGGAGAGGCATGTCCATCACAGATCCCCGCTGAGCCCCGTGCTCGCTCCGGAATGGACCCTCAGGGTAGACGTCGCCCTGGAAATAGCCGTCGTCGCGCGGGTCGGAATAAATGAGGCAACCGATGGCTCCGTGCTCGGCAGCCACCTTCGGCTTGATGCCGCGCCACGAGCCGCCGTAGCGCGCAAGGACGATTTTCCCCTTCACGTCGATGCCCCTGCGGGCCAACTCCTTGTAGTCGTCGGGCACGCCGTAGTTGACGTAGACCAGCTCGCCCGTCACATCGCCGTCGATGGAATAGGCATTGTAGGGCGGAAGCATGCCTTCGCGAACGCTGGAGGATGCGTCCTCACCGATCGCAGGCTCGTCCAGGCGGGCTCTGTAGGTGGTGGGGCCGGTCAGCTCAACCAGGCGTTCCCTCGGCGTGGGGAAGAGAACGTGAAACGTCTCGATCCGGGTTTCAAATCCCCACTCGTCAAACAGGGACGCGACGAATTCCGCGTTGGCCTTACCGTACGGGGAACCGAGGTGCTGCGGCCGGGCGCTCATCCGCTTCATCCACGCGTCGAGATTGGCCGGGTCCAGC
The DNA here is from genome assembly GCA_035512315.1 of Rhodothermales bacterium. GTDB lineage: Bacteria > Bacteroidota > Rhodothermia > Rhodothermales > DATKEJ01 > DATKEJ01. The sequence goes on from DATKEJ010000096.1 coordinate 2,341, forward strand.
AGGGAGTCGAACCGGGCCTCCAGGGCCCGCTGCCGTCCGGCGCCTTCGTCCGTGAAACCAAGCATCGGAGACTCGGCGATGCGGCCGGGCATGAATGCCATGACGGCGACGGCGGGGATGAGCAGGACGAGCGAGAGTCGCAAAATGGACGGCATGCGAGGCTAGTGCGGATGGGTGATGGGTTGAAAACCGGTGACGAAACAACTTACCGGAGAATACTAGTCGCTAATTACCCGCAGAACCCACTTATTCGGATCCGCCGTCACCTGCGCCTCCTCGGGAATGATAATCGTGGCTCTTCCACCCGGCATGCTCACACGACGAATCTCACCATCGACGGCGATTTCGAGAGGCATCGGAAAGGGCAGATTATTCGCCGTGACCCAACGGAGGTGCATTCGCGTGCCTTCGCGCTGCACATTGAGCTCCGGCAAATCCGGTTGGCGGAGGTAGACTTCAAAAAACCAATCGAGGTCGCGGTCGGCAATGGCCTCCGCCATATATAGAAAGTCGTCGGTCGTCACAAACCGGCAGTGGCTGCCGTCCGTGATTTTCTCCATGGATGGGTCCGGATAGGCCATCCGCCGCAGAAGTCGCGCCATCGTCTCGTGCCCGATGAGGAATCGGAGTGAATGGAGAACCCAGGCGCCCTTGCTGTAGATGTCGCCGCCGTAGATCTCCATGCTGTTCCACGGCTCGCGGGGCGCGACGGGCTTCTGGTTTCGGATGCCGCCCCGCATGTTGTTCATGTACTCGTGGTATCCGTCCATGCCCTCAAGCTCCTCTACATAGAGCGCCTGCGTATAGGAGCCGAAGCCTTCGTGGATCCACATGTCGTTCCAGTTGACATTCGTCACCATATTGCCCCACCATTCGTGCGAAAGCTCGTGGTGGTGGAGCGCATCGAATCCCCAGTCCCTGCCGGTCATCGATGTGTTGCTGAAATTGGCACCGTAGGCGATGATGGATTGATGCTCCATTCCCAGATGAGGCGTCTGCGCCACGCCGTACTTGTCGGCGCGGAAGGGATAGGGACCGAAGTGCTCCTCGAAAAACTTCAGGTGGGCGTGGATTTCCGGCAGGAATTCGAGTCCCTTTTCATAGTCCTCGGGGAGGACGTAGAACTCGATGGGAAATGCTCCGCCGGCCACGCTCTCATGGCTATCCTCTATTAGTTCGTAGGGAGCGGCGTTGAGCGCCACGTTGTAAACGTTGATGGGCGTCGAGATGAACCAGTTGTACGTCCGCCAGCCGGCGCCCTCCGGTACCACGCTTTCGAGCCGGCCGTTCGATGCGGCCACGAGCGGCCTCGGCACGGTAAAATGAAGCGCCATCGAGTCGGGTTCGTCGGAAGGATGGTCCTTCACCGGCCACCAGACGTCGGCGCCGATCGTCTGACAGCTCGTCGCGATCCAGGGCTCGCCGCTCGCCGTCCGGGCCCACGTGAAACCTCCATCCCAGGGCGGCCTCGGCGCCACGCGAGGTCTGCCTCCATACGCAACTTTCACCGAGATTTCGGACTGCGGCTGCCGTGTAACGAGCAGGTCGATCCACAGCCGTCCCCCACGCCTTTGGTACCGAAGTCCCTGCTCCCCTTCGAAATCGACGAGCGAGACAGAGTCGACCTCCAGGACGGGATCAAGATCCAGCACGAGCCACTTTGTCGGACTCACTATTCGAACCGTGGCCATTAGCGCCCCACGAATCGAGCTGTCGGCGGGATTGATTCGAAGAGCCAGATCATAAAAGGTGACGTCGAACGCCGCCTGCTCAGGTGAGAGGATTCCCCCCGACACGTAGGGATCTGGCTGAGCATGAACATCCTGGTTGCCGCAGCCCGTCATCAAGCAGGCGGCGACGAGAAAATACGGGAAGTGACGCATGCGCCGTCTCTCAGGCTCCTACAGGTGACTTGCTAAGAAAATCGCGCAGCACGTAGTGCAGGATGCCTCCGTTTCGATAGTAATCTACTTCGATGGGTGTATCCAGGCGCGCCACGGCCTGGAACTCAATCCTCCTTCCGTCGGCCTTTCTGGCAGTGACCGTGATTTCCTGCCGCGGCCTCACGGAGTCCGTAACCGGTATGTCAAACGTCTCGCCGCCATCCAGACCAAGCCTTTCGGCATTCTCGGGGGACTTGAATTGAAGGGGGAGGACCCCCATTCCGATTAGATTGGACCGGTGGATCCGCTCAAAGCTCTCGACGATTACGGCCTTGACGCCCAGAAGGATGGTGCCCTTAGCGGCCCAGTCGCGGCTCGACCCCATGCCGTAATCCTTTCCGCCGAGAACAACCAGGGGCGTCTTATCCTCGATGTACCTCATCGCTGCATCGTAGATCGGCATGACCTCGTCGGTCGGGAAATAGCGGGTGATCCCTCCCTCTTTGCCGGGGACCAGCAGGTTCTTGATGCGAATGTTCGCAAACGTGCCGCGCATCATCACCTCGTGATTGCCGCGGCGCGATCCATAAGAATTGAATTCGACAGGCCGCACTCCTTTTGTGATCAGGTACCGTCCGGCCGGGCTGGAAGCGTGGATCGACCCCGCGGGCGAGATGTGGTCGGTGGTCGTGGAGTCCCCAAACCTTGCCAGGACCCTCGCCCCTTGAATCGACCGGATCGGCGTCACGTGCGGGGTGAGACCGACGAAAAACGGCGGCTCCTGGATGTACGTGGACTCCGTATCCCACTCGTAGATGGAGCCTTCGGGGATCTTGATCTTATTCCACGTTTCGTTCGATCCCTCGATTCCCTCGTACTCGTGCTTGAACATCTCGGGCGTAATGATATCCTCGATGACCCCGCGGACCTCCTCGCCTGTGGGCCAGATGTCGCGCAGAAATACCTCTTCTCCGGCGCTGTCCGTTCCCAGCGGCTCGTTCATGAGGTCGATGTCGACGGTGCCGGCGAGCGCATAGGCCACCACGAGAGGCGGCGAAGCAAGGAAATTCGCCTGCACGGACGCGTGGATGCGGCCCTCGAAGTTGCGGTTGCCCGATAGCACGCCGGCGACGACGAGATCTCCCTCTTTGATTGCCGCCTCCACCCCTTCCGGCAGAGGCCCTGAATTTCCGATGCACGTCGTGCACCCGTAGCCGACCAGATTGAAACCGAGCTGGTCGAGGTATGGAAGGAGGCCGGATTCGTGCAAGTACTGCGTCACGACTCGTGACCCGGGCGCAAGGCTGGTCTTCACGAAGGGTGGAACAGTGAGTCCCCTCTCAACCGCCTTCTTGGCGAGAAGTCCCGAACCGATCATTACCGAGGGGTTGCTCGTGTTCGTGCAGCTCGTGATGGCGGCGATTACCACGTCGCCGTGGCACAGGTCGACTTCATTGCCCTTTTCGTCTATGAACTTGCCGGATTTCTTGAGATCATCCGCCTGACGGCCGAAGCCTTTCGGGCCCGCGGGCGCAACGAAAGATTCCGCGAACGCCTCTTTGACTTTCGGCACGGGAATCCTGTCCTGAGGCCGCTTCGGCCCCGCAACGCTCGGCACCACCTCGCTCAGGTCGAGCTCCAGCACGTCGAGAAATTCCGGATCGGGCGTTTCGTCCGTGCGGAAGATCCCCTGCTCTTTCGTGTAGCGCTCGACCATCGTGATCAGGTTCTCTTCCCGTCCCGTTCGACGAAGGAATGAAAGAGTGACCTCATCGATCGGGAAGAAACCCATGGTCGCGCCGTATTCAGGGGACATGTTGCCGATGGTCGCGCGGTCGGGAACGGTGAGATGGCTCAAGCCGGGACCGAAGAACTCGACGAAACGACCCACCACGCCGTATTTGCGAAGTATCTGTGTGACCGTGAGCACGAGGTCGGTCGCCGTCGCGCCGTCCGGAAGCCGTCCCGTGAGCCGGAAACCCACTACCTCCGGCATAAGCATGTAGATCGGTTGCCCGAGCATCACCGCCTCGGCCTCGATGCCGCCGACGCCCCACCCGAGAACTCCAAGCCCGTTGATCATCGTCGTGTGGCTGTCGGTACCGACGAGCGAATCGGGATAGGCAACCTCCAGCCCATCCTCCGGACGGGTCCACACACCGCGAGCGACGTATTCGAGGTTTACCTGATGGCAGATGCCGCTTGCCGGTGGAACTACCGAGAAGTTTTCGAAAGCCTGCTGTCCCCAGCGAAGGAACTCATATCGCTCGCGGTTTCGCTGAAACTCGATCTCCGAGTTCAACCGGAGGGCTTCGGGGATGCCGAAGTGGTCGACCTGGACGGAATGGTCGATTATGAGATGGACGGGGACCTGCGGGTTGATTTCATCGGGATCGCCGTTCAGGCGCGCCATGGCCGAACGTAGGGCGGCAAGATCGACGACGGCGGGCACACCCGTGAAATCCTGCAGCAGCACACGGGCCGGCATAAAGGGGATCTCCTCCTCCGCCGGGTTCTTCGGGTCGTAGTTGGCGAGCCTCTCGACGTCCTCCTCTCGTACCGAATATCCGTCGCAGGTGCGAAGAAGTCCCTCGAGCAAAATCTTGATCGAGACCGGCAGGCGGCTGATGCCTGAGAAGCCGGCCTTTTCGAGCGAATCGAGGCGGTAGACGTAGGCGCTTCCGGATCCGGTATCGAAGGTATCGCGAGCGCCGAAGGGATCTCTCTTTCGGACCTGGGACATCGTGCAGATCTATTTTTTAATGCGCGGCCGATGCATTGGTCTACGGCCGTATTTCCCTGAATTGAAAGATACTGGACGCCCTGCAGAATTGTTCGAGTACTCCACTGAGGGAGGCGGCAAGGTGAATCGATTCATGGACTCTGCATGAAGTGGGCGATCTCAAGCTGTCTGGAGAGACACGAAAACACGACGCCGTTCGTTTTCCAGGGCGGATGGAGGCGGAACCGCGCAGGCGAGGGCTTGTTAACCAACTAAGCTTAGTTCACTGTAGTTAATTCATTATGATCGTCAACACCCACGAAGCGAAGACTCGGCTTTCAGAGCTCCTGCGTCGCGTTGAAGCGGGCGAGGAGATCATCATCGGTCGCGGAGGACGTCCGATTGCCCGGCTGTCGCCCTACGAACGCGACCTTGAGCCTCGCCATCCCGGGGCGTGGCGCGGACGCGTGCGCATTGCCGAAGATTTCGATGAATTGCCGGACGATATCCTCGATGGTTTCTCGGGCGGCAAAAGCTCCAATCTTTGATCGCTGGATGGCTTGATGCTCCTGCTGCTGGACACTCATCCACTCCTCTGGTGGCTCTCTCGGCCCGAGATGCTCTCGGTCGAAGCCCATGCCGCGATCGAAGATCCTTCGAACGACGTGTATGTCAGCGCCGCTTCGGCATGGGAGATCGCGATCAAGAAGCAACTTGGAAAGATCGACGCGCCCGACGACCTCGGGTTTCAGGTGGAAGCCAGTCGGTTCGTACCCCTTCCAATCGAGATCAGACATGCGTTAGCGGTAGCGGATCTTCCTCCGCTGCATCGCGATCCATTCGACCGGGTGCTGATCGTCCAGGCGAGATTGGAGGGAATGAAGCTTATCTCGCGCGACGAGATCATTCCCAGATACGGGATTCCTACACTTCGAGCGTAGGACGCGTCCGCCTGGACGCAATGCCAGTCCATTCCCGTTCGCGTCAACTTCACAGCTCAGGCGCGGAACCGGCTTTTTGAGCCCACGTTTATGCGCGCACAATCGGGGCTATAGCTCAGTTGGTAGAGCGCTGCAATCGCACTGCAGAGGTCAGGAGTTCGAATCTCCTTAGCTCCACATTCAGAAAACGGCCCTTTCGCTTGCGGGAAGGCCGTTTTTTCGTGGTACCACTGCGGATTCAGTAAAACACGTCCGGGGCGGAATACACGCGAGAATACAATTCATTCTCCACCCGCCCCTTCGGCGAGACGGTCAGGTATTTTTTGCAGGAATCCGAGGTGACGGGCCACTTTGATGGCATCTTCCGGCTCCAGCTGGACCTCTCGCACCGTGTATTTCAATCCCGTTTCTGCTCTTTTGTGACCCATC
>DATKEJ010000097.1:0-5796 GCA_035512315.1 Rhodothermales bacterium
GCTGGCCTGGCTGCTGCTTCACGCATCCGACAGGCTTGGACTTCTCGAGGGGGATGCCCTGGCGGTGGTCGAGCCAATCTTCGAACACTGCGTCGAATACGGGATAGATTGGGAGGAAGGCGGTGTTTTCGTGGACGGACCGATGAATGGGCGGCCCGAGGCGTTCGAAAAGCAGTTCTGGCAGCAGGCGGAGGTGCTCGTCGGATTACTCGACGCGTACCGGCTCACTCACAAACCGGTCTACTGGGCCGCATTCCGGAACGTGTTTGAGTTCGTGTTCCGCAAACTCGTCGTTCCACACGTCGGCGAGTGGTATGAGCGCGTCGACCGCAGCGGCACCCCGATCGACACCGCCCTCGGACACGCCTGGAAGATCAGCTATCATACCGTCCGCTCGATGGTTCAGACAGTCGACAGGCTCGATCGACTCCTGGAGGCTCCGACAGGATGACTGACGGGGCATGGGGTATGGGGCACGTCATCCCGGACTCATTCCGGGATCCAGAGCGAAGGGTGATTACACATTTCTAAGGAGCACAAATCGCAGAGTCGAGTGCTTTCGCCTTGGGGGCTGAAGCCCCGGGTATTCTTTCTGCTGCCGTCACCCCGCGCTGAAGCGCGGGGTGACTGTCCGCCAAGTAGCAGGCGCCAAGTACCAAGCACCGAGTACCAAGTACCAAGCACCGAGTACCAAGTACCGTAGAGCTCCTGTTGCCCACGAATTACCACCCCCGAGTGATGGACATCGAACCTCGAACCCCGAACTTCGAAGTACCTTGCACCATGCACCTTGCCCCATGCCCCATGCACCCTGCACCTAAGCCATGAAATGCCCAACCTGCGGTAATCCGGTCCCGCGTGAAGCGACGGTCTGCCCGTACTGCGAATCGCCTCTTTCTCGCGAGGCCGCGCCCCCGCCTCAGCAGGTTCGCACGTTCACAGTCAAGTGGGACGATCTGCCCGGCGTACAGGCTGCGGACAGGATGGAGACTATGCTTGCCAACGCCCGCGCCTCCGGAGCGAAAACGGCCATCCTGATTCACGGTTACGGCTCGACCGGACGCGGAGGCGGCGCAGTGAGGGACGCAGTGCGCGGTCGTCTTAAAACGCTCCAGGCTCAACACCGGATTCGCTCATTCATTGGTGGTGAGGATTTCGGTCCGTCAAGTGGCGAGGCAATCCGGCTGGCCGGCAGTCACCCGACGCTCCTTGCACCCCATGTCTTCGGCGCCGGAAATATGGGCATCACGATTGTGGAGCTCTAAATCCGTGGTCCGTGGTCCGTGGCCCGAGTGCGGGCCGTGCCAGGAGCCAGCCCCTCGCACCGCCGAACTTCTCCACTACTGGTGTCCGAGCACGGGATGCTGCCGATAGGGCTTCTCAATCGCCCCGATCTCGTCTGCAGTCAGGACGATATCGGACGCCTCGATTGCCTGCTCGAGCTGATACATCTTGCTGGCCCCTACGATGGGCGCGTCCACCCCTCCCTTTGACAGTAGCCATGCAAGCGCTGCCTGGGCGGGCTGTATCGACCTGTCCTCCGCGACCTTTTCCACCGCTTCGAGCACCTCGATATCGCCCTCTTTATAATAGAGCTCCCGAAGAAACGTGTCTGATTGTGCGCGCGTCGTGTCACCATCGCCCAGCGCACGCCGATTTCCCGCGAGAAACCCACGCGCAAGCGGGCTCCACGGAATACAGCCGACACCCTGGTCAAGACACAACGGGACCATTTCGCGCTCCTCTTCCCGATAGACGGCGTTCCAGTGATTCTGCATGGAAACGAAGCGAGTCCATCCATTGAGGTCGGCGACGTGCTGCGCCTTGGCGAACTGCCACGCGAACATGCTCGATGCCCCTATGTAACGGGCCTTACCCGACTTGACGACGTCGTGTAGCGCCTCCATGGTTTCCTCTATCGGGGTGTCGTAGTCCCAGCGATGGATCTGGTAGACGTCGACGTACTCCATATTGAGCCTGCGAAGCGAAGCGTCGATCGCATCCATGATGTGTTTCCGCGAAAGTCCCCTGGCGTTCGGGTCGTCCGGATTCATGGGAGAGTAGACCTTAGTGGCGACGACGACCTCCTCGCGATTCGCGAATTCCCTCATCAGGCGGCCGGTCACCGCCTCACTGTCACCGAGCGAGTACATGTCGGCCGTGTCGAAAAAGTTTATGCCCGATTCGACGGCCTTCCTCACGAACGGTCGAGCTGCCGTCTCGTCGAGAATCCAGTCGCGCCACGTCGGGTCTCCGTAGGTCATCATTCCCAGACAGATTCTGGATACCTTGAGACCGGTCCGGCCTAGTCGTACATACTGCATGTCTTGTAATCCGTTTGGTTGGCCGAGCTCGAGAATCCCGGATCGTCCCGATCGAGAGCATCGCCGACAGGTTCGACGGGCGGCGCCGACTGCTAGACACGAATAAACGAAACCGGAAGATAACGGGGATGGGTCACTCGTGGCTTGCCAATTGGCTCGGCAGATTTAGTCGGGGGCGGTTAACTTGTCGTCGTCCAGACGGGAATCAACAACAGCCTCATCATGTCGAAATCAGTCGTCCCCACCCTGTTGATATGTTTTGTCCTCGCGGCGTGCGGTCAGAAGGCCGATGATCGGCCGGCCGGCGGCGGCCCGCCCGATGCAGCCCCGCTTCTCGAGACAGACAGGGCGTTCGCCCAATTGTCGGCGGATAGCGGCGCCGTAGCGGCCTTCAGCATGTATCTGGCCGACAGTGCAGTGCAAATGCCGAGTGGCACCGGCCCCATAACTGGACGCGAGAGCATCGTCGAGGCGATGTCGTCAGGACCCGAATTGCAGCTGCTCTGGGAACCCAAGCATGCCGAAATCGCCATTTCGGGCGAGCTTGGATGGACATGGGGCATTTACGAAGCCCGTTTCATGTCGGGAGAGGGCGAGGAGGTTTCCTCAGCCGGCAAGTACCTCAACGTCTGGAGAAAACAGGACGACGGCGCCTGGAAGGTGATCGTCGACATGGGGAATTCAGGGGTTTAGTTCGCAGCCACCGTCATCACCCAGCCTCCAACCGACCCGCCGTCTCAACCAGCACCTCAATCGCCGTCTCAATGTCTGCGAGGTGGGTCCGAAAACAGACGGCCACCATCCGAAGCGTGAACTTCCCCTCGAGTTGCGTGCTGGTCACGAACACTCGGCCGTCCTCGTGGATTGCCGCGAGGAGCGCTCGATTGAACGCATCCGCATCTCCCCGCCTCGGGAAATAGCGATAGGTCACGACGGACAGATCGGGATATGGACCCACTTCGAAGCCCTTAATTGCCGACAGTCGCTCATGGAAATGCCGGGCAAGCTGAATTTTCTCCGACAGCGCGGCGCGAAACGGAGCGAGGCCGAGTACCTGCAGCGGCAGCCAGAATCGGAGTCCGCGGAAGTGTTTCGTCAACTCCGGCGACAGATCGGCCGGCGAAAGCTCCTGATCCGCACCGAGCGTGTCCTGCAGGTAGTCGGCGTCGGTAGCGTGCGAGCTATGAAGCCTGCGGCCCTCGCGGACAAGCAGGGCTCCCGTACCGTACGGAAGGAACATCGTCTTGTGCGGATCCATTACGAGCGAGTCTGACCGATCCATACCTCCGAGAACCCTCGCCCCTTCCGGACAGAGAACAAAGAACGCCCCGTAGGCGCCGTCCACGTGGTACCACAGCCCGTGCCCGTGCGCCACTTGCGCGATCTCGTCGAGTGGATCGACGGACCCGGTGTTCGTCGTGCCCGCCGAGGCGACGACCATCCAGGGAATCAGGCCGTCCGCTCGATCACGCTGAATCATCACTTCGAGCTGGGACGCACGCATCCGATGCGAGTCGTCCACCGGGACAAAACGGCGCGCACACGAGCGCAAACCTGCTAAATTGAGGGCCTTCTCGATGCAGTGATGCGCGTGCTCCGTCAGGTAGACCACGGCTCTTGCGACGCCGGCCCCCTCAATCCCGTGATGATCGCGAGCCGTCACGATCGCGGAGAGGTTTGCGTGGCTTCCACCGGCCGCTAGGTATCCCGCGCAATCCGTTGGATATCCAACAATCTCGCCCATCCAGCGGACGAGCTGATTCTCGATTCGGGTGGCGCCCGGACTGGCAAAGAACACGCTCGCGTATCGGTTGGAGACCGCCGCGAGAAAATCTCCCAGAGCCGAATAGAAAAGACCGCCGCCGGGTATGTAGCCGAGAAAGCGTCCCGAGGTCGTGTTGATGCCGACCGAGTCAACGTGTTCATCCAGGATCGAGAGCACCCGATCGATTCCGACGCCTTCCTCGGATATCGGCGTTTCCAGAACGCCGACCCCTCTGTCCGAACGCTGAAAGTAGGCCGGCGCGTTCGGGATTGAATCAAGATAGCGGGATGCATAGGCGAACACAGCATCCGTGAGCCGGCTCCGCTCCTCGCTACCCGGATCCAGGCGCCTTGACTCGCGCTCCAACTGAGGCAGATCGTCCAAATTCATACTGTCCTAACGGTTTAACCGAATGGATAGCTATTTCGAGCATGTTGGGTGCCGAGGGGTCCGCGGCGGCTCGGCGTAACTGATGCAGGAGATCAAACGTCGACGGGCGTGACGGTTCCACTGACGCTACTCACACCTGCGAGACCCACCCGCCGACCTTGAAGTCTAGTCGTACCGAAGGGCCTTCATCGGATCGGCGGTAGCCGCCCGGAAGGCCTGATATCCGACAGCGAATAAGGCGATTGCCAGAGTAACAAGCGGCGGCACGACGAAGATCAGGTAGCTCACGTCGATGCGATACGCGAACCCGTCGAGCCAGCTTTGCATGCTTAGCCACGCTATCGGCAACGCCAGAATCGAGGCGACCGCGATCAACAAGACAAACTCTCGCGTGACGAGCTCGACCAGCCCACCGACTGACGCGCCGAGAACCTTCCGAATCCCGATCTCCTTCGTGCGCCTGACCATCGACAGCGTAGCAAGTCCAAACAACCCAAGGCACGCGATTAGGATTGCCACGACAGACGACCACGTGGCGATGTCGGTCCACCGCTGCTCGTTCGCGTACGCCATGGCCAAGTCCTCGTTAAGGAAGGAATAGGAAAACGGCCGGCCGGGGATCGCGGCGTTCCAAGCCTTTTCAACTAACCCAATCGTCTCTTTCACACGGTCGCCCTTTACTTTGACGAGAATCGCTCCCATGTAATTGTAGTAGTCGGGATGCATGTTCAGCACCACCGGCTCGACTTTCTCCCGCAGCGACCGAAAGTTGAAATCCCTGACCACGCCAATAATGACTGGAGACTCATCGTAGACCCACGCTAGCCATCCGTTGAGGGTGTGCCCGACAGGGTCCACAAGCCCGAACTCGCGCACGAGCGCTTCGTTGACGAGAACGCTCTGTGTAGAATCGGATGGATGGTCGGGTGAGAAATTTCGCCCGCCGACAAGCTCCATGCCCATCAGTTCGACGTAGTCATGACCGATTCCGAAATTGTAGGCGCTCCGTGTGACTCCATTTTCGTCGATCCACGTGTTTCTGTCGCTGCCACGATTGAAAGAGCTCCCCGTTCGTGCAACGTGCGTGATCTCATCGTACGGAAGCAGCATCTCCTTCATACGATTCAGAACGAGCGGCGCCTCAGCACGACTGATTTGACGCGACTCGACGACCATGACCAGCTCGTCGTCAAAGCCCAGATCCCTGTTGACCAGATAGGTCAGCTGCTGGGACATCACCAGCGTGGCGGCCATTAATCCGATCGAAATGGTGTATTGCACGACGACGAGAGCACGCGTCAATCCCTGCTTCCCGGC
>DATKEJ010000098.1:0-2411 GCA_035512315.1 Rhodothermales bacterium
AGAGATCGAAACGCTGCTCAATATTGAAAGCTGGTGGGCGTGCGCTGGCCGCTCACCCTCGATCCTGCAAGGCGTTTGGTTCAAAACCGACAACTATCTGCAGCATCCGCCATCCGACAAGGTGCAAAAGCGAGTTTTTCGATTCTTCACTCGTTAGACGAAACAGGTGGAAATTCGGCAGAAAACCTCCTCGGACTGGAAGCTCTGAGGCGACAAATCCACAAGGAGTAGACATCGACGGAACGAAGCTCGGTCTGAATCGTCGGTCAAAGACGTGACCCCGATGACGACCCCGATGACCCCGCTCGATGACCCCGCTCTCCGAAGCCGGGAGTCACGCGGAGATCACGATCATCGGAGAATTCGAAGATCCGGAATCGGTGGTCGACCCTGCGGCTCTCGAGCGCTGGGAGGGATCCCCGTTGACCGGTTTCGGGTAGAACGGGAGTTCAAGGCGACATGTTGCGCTTGGCGACCATTGCCCACGGGCCGGGATTGAGAGTCAATCCGACGACCTCACCGCTTCGAGTCACGAATCCAAGACGGTCCTCGGCGGGAGCGACGATAAATCTTCCATCGATTGCAGGGGTCAGGACGTATTGTCGACCCTCATCGAAATAGAGGTTGAGGCGATTGAATCCCTTTGCGAACGACGCAAGGAGAGAACGGCCGCCGAGCGTCACATCCAGCTTGCTGTTGTCGGGGAATGTGTACGTTCCAACGTATTGCCGGAGGAGGTCCGTCGGTGACGAATCGGCCACTGCTGGTACGGGTGGTAGTTCGGGCACGCTGCTGAGGACCGCATCCCATGCAACTTCCGACGCAATCACAGCGAGCTCGAGTGACGAGAGCTCATCGTCCTCGACCTCGGAGGTGGTGACTGCGTAAAGTACGTCACCGTCGTCCTCGGTCGCGAATGGCTGGATCGCGCGAGCCATCGAGGTGTGGACCTGTCTAGCGAGTCGCTGGAGATCGGCAAAGGGCATCTTCTGGTTCGTCACGACCAGCGTGAGAGTCGTGTTCGAAGTCTGTCCTTCCTCCGATTTCCCGGAATGTCCACGGACGGCGATCGTCCGCCCGAGGAGATCGGAGATGTCGAGACATCCTGCAGATGGATCGTTGCGGTGGCACCTAACGACGCGGCCCTCACGATCCACGATGGCGCCCATCGAATTGACAACCGTAAAGACGGCGATCTTCGTGGGTCCGATCTGCCGGAAGGCACCGCCCTGGCCGGAGTGGGGCCAGCCGACCCAGTCGTCCGCGCTCTCTCCGCTGTGGAAGTAGAAGTACGCCCCCTGCATCGCCATCCGTCCTGCGCCTCTGGCGCCGAGCGGAAATCGGTTCGGCTCTGCCGCGCGCAAGGCATCGGCGCCAAGGGCGTCGTCGGGTGTGATGCGACTGAAGCGCCGGCCGCCGACGTCGTAGATGATGGCGCCGAGAACCCCGGCGATGTGATCCTTGCCTTGTTCGCGTTTGAGCGACTTGATCTCGTTCGCGACTCCCGTCGCGGCGGAGAGCCCGTACGATGAGCCGCCGGAGAAAACGACGGCGTCAATGTAAGGCGTTTCGTAGGCGAGGCTCACTGCAGGAACATTCACGGTCCCGGGAGAACCGCCTCGTACGTCGGCGGCCGCGATGACGCCATCGGGGAAATAGAAGACCGTGGTCCCAGTGGGTCCCTCGTCATACTCGGCTGTTCCGACGTGGACCGCCGGGAAATCGAAATGCAGAACTCCGTCCTGGGGATCCTCTGCCGAGATCGGATCATTCAGGCTGAGAATGAGAATGGTCGCTGCGAGCGGAATCCATTTGTTCATCATGTGCCGAAACTCCTTCCACTGAATGGGGTCGGAAAAGTCTGATCTTAGTGCATTGCTATGACCGAAGATCTGCCCCTGGGCAACGGAGTCCGCGATATCGTGCCTCGGGAGGGTCACCCTGAGAGGGTGGGCGGCGTAGGAAAGAAAGACTTCAAGGTCAAACGTTACCTGGATTGATCATGCCGAAAAAACACGACTTCGTCATCTGTATTCGGAACGCGGGGAACGAAGCCTCCCTCGAGCCCGTTCGGCGCTCGTCACTATTTTTCTGACGATGCAGATTGCCACAAGTGCGGCACGCTGCGATTCCACTGCAACCCCAGGGTGATGCCGTCGCCGTAGTGGCTGCTCGCCCCATCGACGACGGTAGCATAACCCGCATAGACGCTCCAGGCTGGAGTGAGGGTGTAGCTCACGCCGAACCCCGCCCGGATCTGATCGTCATGGAGGATCCGGTCATGCTCGAGAAACTCCTCTTCGGTCACGCCGGGGTTGATTGAAAAATCCTCGGGATTGAACAGGTAATAGACGGTGAGTCCGCCGTAGGTCTTGTGAAACGTACCGGAGATGCTCACGGTGAGGTACGGT
>DATKEJ010000099.1:0-3187 GCA_035512315.1 Rhodothermales bacterium
CTCGAGCCTTCCGCCGCACTTCATATGCTTGCGAAGCTTGGGGAGACCGATCCGGATATGCTCATCGAGCTGATCGAGACGAGCTGCCGTGAAGTCTACGATTACACCAGCTCAATGGTCACAAGACTCGAGTAGCCTGTCAGATCCCCTGTTGATCACCTGCTGCGTCGCCCGGAGAAGAATCCGTCGGCGTCTCAGAAGGAGGCTCTCCTGCTGAGGTGCCTGGCGACGACGTCTCTCCTTCGGCATCTCCGGTAAATGCATCATCTGAGTCGCCTGGACTGGACTCACTCATCGACATGTCCGGAGCAGGATTTCCCCCTTGAACACCAGGTTCGGAGCCCGTCCGAATGCGGGTAAGTACATCATTTACGGATAGCGCCGGCTGCCTGCCTTCAATACGTTTGTAGTACGCCGGAATGAGTGCATACGGACGCTCGACCTCAACTGTCGTATCCGGCGGAACTCGAGGTTCGAGGGCATTCGTGAGCAGACCTTGGTACTGAATCCGGATCGTCCTTTGTCCGGATATGATCGCACCGAGGGTACGATGGAGATCTCGATAGCCGCTGGCGGGCGAAAGATCAGCGATTTCATTCTTCTCAGATTCGAGGACCGCCTCGTGTCCACCGACGATTTCCGCGTATTGCATGGCCAGCCGCCCTACGACCTCGGTCTCGCCTGCCGCTGACTCAAGCCGCCTCAGATCGGCCTGGCGTCGCGCAAGGTCGTCCTCGAAGAATTGGTGCGCCTTCAGGATCTGTTGATACGTCGCCTCCTCGCTGCCATAGCGGCCGTAGGTCCGGCATCCTGAAACAAGAAGCATGACGAAAATGAGGGTAAGAACCATGCGCGTGCCGGACACGCGTAAAATATTGCTCATAAGACGCTGTCGTGGGTTTGTCGCTGACCTACCTGTGTTCAGGCACCCAAACTAAATAATGATGTCGTCGGGGATGTTGACGTTTTTCGGAATAACGACGATGCCGTCGCGAATGTAAAAGAGCTCGTTCTCCGCTTCCTCGACATTGTCTCGATTCTTGATGATGCACCGTTTGCCGATACTCACATTTCGGTCGATGATCGCTCCTTCTATATAGGACTCCTCGCCTACGCCCGGATGGTTGGGACCGTCGACCGGATCACGTACTTCAGGATCGTGCCACGGATAATAGTCCGCCCCCATGAACACCGTATTCTTGATGGTCGTGTTGTTGCCGATGAAGGAGCGGATTCCGATGACCGAATTGGAGATCTGACTGTTGATAATGACGCTCGCCTCCCCGATGATCGATTCCTGGATATAGGAGCTCACGATCTTGGCCGGCGGCAGAATGCGCGCGTTCGTGTAGAGCGGCATCGTTGGGCTGTAAATGTCGTACTCTGGAAACCGCTTGGCCAACATCAAATTGGCGTCGAAGAACGATCGGATCGTCCCGACGTCGCTCCAGTAGCCTGTGAACGCATAGCTCACGACACGGTGGCGCTTGATGGCATCGGGTATGATTTCCTTTCCGAAATCATGGTGATCCGGACTCGCATCCAACATCTCATGAAGCAAGTCTTTTTCGAATATGTAGATGCCCATCGACGCCAGATAAATGCGCCCCTGCTTCTCCATCGCCTCCGATACCGGACTATCCTTTCCTTCCAGGTTGTCAAGCGGTGGTTTTTCATGGAACTCGGTGATGACGCCGTCCTCGTCTGTCTTGAGGATGCCGAATGCCGGAGCTTCCTCGGCCATGACGGGGATCGTCGCGAGCGTCACGTCCGCCTTCGAATCGATGTGGTGCTTGTAGAGCTTCCGGTAATCCATCGTGTAGAGCTGATCGCCGGACAGGATCAGGACGTGCGAGTGCCGGTAGACGGACATGTGGGGCATGCTGCGCCGCACCGCGTCGGCGGTGCCCTGAAACCAGTCCTTGGAGGCCGGTGTCTGCTCGGCCGCCATGATCGTCACGAATCCTTCACGGAAGCGGTCGAACTGGTAGGTGCGGGCGATATGCCTGTTGAGACTCGCCGAATTGTACTGCGTCAGCACAAAGATGCGGTTGACGTTCGAATTGATGCAGTTCGACACGGGGATGTCGATCAACCTGTACTTCCCACCAAGAGGCACGGCTGGCTTAGAGCGGTGCTGGGTCAGAGGAAAAAGGCGAGTGCCTGCGCCACCTCCCAGGATTACCGAGAGCAGTTCGTCCATGATCGTCGATGCGCGTAGTGGAGATCTGGCTTTTTGGCAAAGTAACTACAGCACCAGACTTATGTAGTCCGAAACAGGCAAATAGCAGTCTGGCAACGGCAACCTAATTGAAACAGACCCTTCTGCACTCGGTACACGCTGACGGAGCGTCGAGTCTTATCGACGTGTCGGGATCCCCTCTTATTTGAGTTCTCATGAGCGAGCAGTCTCTCCAACTTCTACAACGTATTCGCTGCCGGCTGGCCGACACGGCACGCCGAATGACTCTGGCCGACCTGCTCTTCGGGGTGGCCGTTTCGCTGGGCGTCGTATCGGGTTTGTGGATCATCTCTGTCGGGATAGAGGCCGGTTTCTGGCTTGGAACGTCAACACGAACGGTGATTTTCTGGGCGGAGGCCGTCTTGTTTACGGGGCTCTTCATCTATCTCATTCTTTTGCCGCTTCTCCGTTTGTCGGGCATTTTGGCCGGTCCGTCGGCGGATCTAGTAGCTGACCGCATCGGCGTGCACTTTCCAGAGGTGGGTGACCGCCTCGTAAATCTTCTCGACCTTTCCGAAGGGCGACGGACCGACTCGCCTGACTCTCTCGTTGACGGCGCCGTACAGATGCTCGGTCGCCAGGTCGAGCCGATCTCGTTCGAGCGTGTAGAGACATTCGCAAGGCCGCGCCGCGCCGGACGGATGGCTGCGATCCCGCTGGCCGCCCTCCTCCTGTTCGTTCTGGCGGCTCCCAGCATGTTCGTCGACGCATCCAAGCGGCTCCTTTCACCCGGCACCCACTTTCAGGCCCCTGCCCCGTTCCATCTCATCGTTGAACCGGGCAATCAGGAGCTCACCAGGGGTTCGTCGATGGAGATCCGCGTCCGCGCCGAGGGAGAGTCGGTACCACGAGTCCTTTCACTGGCGCTGCGAAACGTCGACGAGGATCACGTCGAGGAAGTACGCCTGAGCCCCGACAGCACCGGCGTGTTTCGGCATCAACTGA
>DATKEJ010000100.1:0-5904 GCA_035512315.1 Rhodothermales bacterium
CGGTACAGGAGTCCCAGACACAACATGGAGCCTGCAGGCAAGTGGCTCAGCCGTCTCAAGAAGGCCTCCAATTGGCCCGAGGCCACATATCTCGCTGCGAACGCCTTTCAAGCCATAGGCTTTCTTCCTGAAGGAGCGCAACGCGTATTCTTTCCGCGGCTGGCTCGCACGTTAAAGGACGTCTCCCATCTCTCGGATCTCTTTGCTCCCGGCCCGGGACCCACGCGGGAGGACATAGTCGATCTGGTCGGGGAGGATTACGCAGGAGTCCATACGATCTGCTTCGTCGGATTCGACAGCCAAGCTTCCCTTAGCAGCATCACCAACTCGCCTCAGGGGGAGACGACGTTCGTGTTCGCCCCGTTCTACCGCCAGGACTGCGACGTCGCGGAGGTGCGCGTCGAGCCGACTACGCCGTTTCACCTCCATTACCATCTCAACTTCGAAGATCCGACCATCAATTGCGTTGACACGGACAACGACTGGAAGTTTGGACGCATGGTGAACGGGGATTGCGAGGTCTTGTCCGATTTCGCCGCCGAACCGCGCTATCTCGGCTCGCACTACGGGGATGAGATCATCCGAATCCGAGCGCACGATCCGAGCACCGGCAACCCGATTCCCTTCGACGTGCCCTCCTTCCAAGTCGTCACGGACGAAGCCGTCAGGTTCCGGTACGAGACCGTGGGAGGCCAGTGGTTTGAATGGGCCAACCTCGGCGGTCCGACGAACTGGGGCGTTTCCGTTTTCGACGCCGTCCAGGTCCTGATCACCAACGCCGATACCGACCTCGATTGCGGGATCGACCAGGAAGCCGGCGTGCCGGGCGGATGCGCCGTGGATCTCACACCGTATTTTGTGGATGAGTTTGTGATTGGGATATGAAACGCTAAACGAGAAACGAGAAACGCTAAACGAATCCCACACGGTACTAGTGCGCTTCGTCATCGGATTGATTTGCGAAGTTCAACAAGGGTGAAAAGACTCGCGCCAAGACGCAAAGCTAACTCGCAGCCCGCCCGTCACTCGAAATCGACCGGAAGGCCTGAAGAGGATCGCTTAGCCGCCCCCTCTGGTGGGGGATCACGCCATTGGGTGCGCCTCAGCGACGCTGTTTGTTCCTAACTTAACCCCGCGTACTTTTGCCCATCGCGACGGAGTCTCGGAAGAGCGCCCGCCTTATCCGGCATCGCTAAACCCTACCGATTCGTGCCGGGTAGTTGTTTGATCCACCTGAGGCCTTCACGCCAGATCGTTCTCAGCCTCCGATCCGAAGTGCGTACCTCCAACCTGTAAGCTTTACCATGTGCCCATCGACGCACTCCCGCGGTAATGCCGCGTCCCATTCTTTCCCCTACCTGTTCATCGACGCGCATCTTTATCGGTGATCACATCCTGGCAACGACCTCTCCGCTGCCCTTCTACGCGTATCCCGTCTTCGTGGCAACGTTTGCTGGATGGATCTGGACACTGCTGCGCGAGGGGAGATCAACGTGACTATCCCCCTCTGCGAAGGCGACACTTGATTGCGACAACTGACCGTCCTTTCGTGCAGGAGACCAAGTACCAAGTACCAAGTACAAGTACCATGCCCCATGCCCCTCCATGCCCCTTGTACCATGCACCCTGCACCCTGCCCCGAAACCTCACACCCACCCAAGGATTCAACCCATGGCGACTTCGATCGAAGCAGACAAGCCTTCCCCATGTTCGATTCTCTAACCGGATCCTTCCGTGATGTGCGTTCGAAATCTTGTATTAGTCGCGACGGTTGCGATCCTCTCAGCGTGCGATGAATACGATGACCCGCCGGCTTTGACTTGCGCGGACTGGGGTTACGAGAACGACAACGGCCCGGCCGAATGGGCCGACCTCTGCAGTGCCACCTGCGCCGGATCGAAACAGTCGCCCATCGACATTGTGACGGCCGCCGTCGTGGATGAGGACCTTCCCGAGATCGCGCTTGACTACCACGAAACAGAGTTGAGCCTGTTCAACAACGGCCACACGATCGAGGCGGGTGATGAGGCGGCTCAGAAAACGAACGGCATCGAAATCGATGGGAAACGGTACGAGTTGCTTCAGTTTCACTTCCACGCACTGAGCGAGCACACGGTCGACGGCGCCCATTTTCCGATCGAGATGCATCTGGTGCACCGATTTGATGATCAGGACCTGGTCGTGATCGGCGTGATGATCGAACCGGGATCGGAAAACACGACGCTCGGGCCTGTTTGGGCTACTCTTCCAGCCGAAGAATCCGCGCCGCATCGGGACGTCGACATCGATCTTGGCGAGTTACTTCCTGAAGCATTCGAATACTTCCGCTATGACGGCTCGCTCACGACGCCGAACGGAGGGAATCCGCCTGCGTCCTGCGGTGAAATCGTGACGTGGCTCGTCGTGAAGGAGCCGCTGCGAATGTCGCCGGGCCAGATCGCCGACTTTCAGGAGATCTTCGACGAGAATTACCGACCGACCCAGCCGCTCAACGGACGGGTGGTTGAGGGGTGAAGGGGCGCCTCTGACATGGTCCCCCGCCGGAGGGGGCGGCTGGAGCGGCTTCCGATGGACCTCGACGGAGTCTGGAAGACCCGGCTGTCGGCCGATGACGGTGGCAGCTTATCTTGGAAGCAACCTTTCCCGGCTGCGCGCCGACGCGAGATTAGTGCGCCTGTCTGCACGTCACGAGCGGGTAGGCCGCACTCCGCTCCGGCCCTAAGGCGGGTTCGGCTGCCTGCGCTGCCAGGACGGGCAGGCCGACGCTCCAGTGGTGGGATCAAACGATGTGCGGTCGTCGGGCTTTGGCCTGCCCCTACAGACGGGTTCGGCCTCCTGCGCTTCCGGGACTCCTTTTACTTTCGAACCTCGAACCTCGAACCTCGAACCTCGAACCCCGAACCCCGAACCTCGAACCTCTCCATTGCTCCTTCCACGTCCCGAACGTTATTATTCCCTTATGACAGATCCCGAGACACAAATCCACCTCCTCGAGGAACAGCTCGCGAAGAGCGAAGAGGATCTCAAGCGGATCCAGGCTCAGTTTATCCATCAGGACAAGCTGGCGGCGCTCGGTCAATTGACGGCGGGCATCGCGCATGAGATCAAGAATCCGCTGAACTTCGTCAACAACTTCGCTGAGGTACTCGTCGAACTCGTCTCCGAGCTGCGGGTCGCCCTCGACTCAGGAGAGGATCCGCAGGCGATCCTCGACGATATGGACCGGAACGCCCGGCGCATCTCCGAACACGGACGACGCGCCGGGGAGATCGTTCGCAGCGTGATGCAGCACGCTTCGTCGAGCCGGGGCGCGCGGGAGAACACCGACCTGAACGCGCTCGTCTCCGAACACCTGGCGCTTTCGTACAGGAGCAGGCAGGCACACATGCCCGACCTCGCCGTCAAAATCGAGCAAACGCTGAGTGGGCGGGTCGGTCGAGTCGATCTCGTGCCGCAGGATATCGGGCGCGTCATCATGAACCTGGTGGACAATGCGATGGACGCCCTCCAGGAGTTCGCCCAGTCGCAAGGTCGC
This sequence comes from Rhodothermales bacterium, assembly GCA_035512315.1. GTDB lineage: Bacteria > Bacteroidota > Rhodothermia > Rhodothermales > DATKEJ01 > DATKEJ01. The sequence continues at coordinate 3,536 of DATKEJ010000100.1, forward strand.
TCGTACAAGCCGGTCATTCGGGTGAGTACGGTGCGTCGTGACGCGCATGTCGAAATCCGCGTCTCAGACAACGGTCCGGGCATTCCCGATGACATCCAAGAGAGAATCTTCGAGCCCTTTTTCACGACGAAACCGGGCGGCAGCGGCACGGGTCTGGGTCTATCGCTGTGCTATGAACTCGTCACGCAGGGCCACGACGGAAGGTTAACCGTGGAGAGCGAGGTGGGGCAGGGAACGACTTTCGTCGTGACGCTGCCAAATTCCTAAAGGATGGCGTGCCCGGGCTGGGCGTCAGCCACGAGAGGGATAAGAAGGAACCGATCGGCTCGCGGCAACTCGAAACAAATAGTTAATCATGCCTGCGCAATCCGACCGAGCGATTGACCGTGTACTGAGACCCCTGCAGGAATTCCTGCGGCTCGAAGCCGCCGGAGGCCTCATTCTCATGGCGGCTGCGGTGGTGGCCCTCATCATCGCCAATTCGCCGCTGGCGGAGTACTATGCCTCCATCCTGGTTCTGCCCTTGGAGGTGAGCATCGGCCCGCTTGGCATCGACAAACCCCTGCTGTTGTGGATTAATGACGGCCTGATGGCCGTGTTCTTCTTTCTGGTCGGCCTGGAGCTGAAACGGGAGATTGCCGAGGGGCATCTCTCGAGCATCCGAGCGGCGAGCCTTCCGGCCTTCGGTGCAATCGGAGGCATGGCCCTTCCCGCCGCGATTTATGCCGCCTTCAACTGGGGCGACGCCGCGGCCATGAAAGGCTGGGCAATCCCGGCTGCGACCGACATCGCGTTTGCCCTCGGTGTTCTCTCGCTGCTCGGAGATAGGGTACCCGCCGCGCTGAAAGCCTTCCTGTTGAGCGTTGCGATTTTCGACGATCTCGGGGCGATCATCATTATCGCCATTTTCTATACCGCCGAGCTGTCTCTAGTATCGCTCGTCGTTGCGGCGACGCTCACCGTCGGGCTCGCTCTGCTGAATCGGTTCGGGGTTTCCCGGGCCGCAGCGTATGTCCTCCTGGGTATTCCGCTCTGGATAGCGGTCCTCAAGTCCGGCGTGCACGCTACGCTCGCCGGCGTGGTCGTTGCGATGTTCATCCCACTCCGCTCAAGCGTGGAAGAAGAGGACTCCGATCACTCCGGGTCGCTGTTGCGCCATCTCGAGCACGCGCTGCATCCGTGGGTCGCCTTTGGCGTGCTGCCGATCTTTGCCTTCGCCAACGCAGGCGTTCCGTTGGGCGGTTTGTCGATGGCCGATGTCGTGCATCCCGTCCCGCTGGGAATCATACTGGGACTCTTCTTCGGCAAGCAGATTGGGATATTCCTGCTATCCTGGCTGGCAGTACGCGTCCGTGCGGCCTCCCTCCCCGAAGGCGTGAGTTGGTCCAAAATTTACGGGGCGTCGTTACTCTGCGGCATCGGATTCACCATGAGCCTGTTTATTGCATCCCTGGCGTTCGAACAGGGCGGCGGGGGCTATTTCGGCCTGGAACGATTGGGGATTCTGCTCGGGACGCTGGTTTCGGGGCTGGCAGGTTTCGTCGTTCTTAAATTTGCTCTGTCGTCTCGCGGTCGGTAGGCGTGTAACGAGCCTGGGGACTGTAGGCCAGGATCCCGCGCACACCTTGGGCGTCTGCAGGTACCCGACCACGAACCGGTGCCTGATGGTCCTTCTTGGAATCATAATCGTCTTGACCCTGACGCTGCTCATCACGCAGCCGATCAGAATCGAGATTATCGCTGTGCTGCTCATTGTCGTGCTGGGAGTCTCGGGGCTGCTCGAGCCGGCGGACGCATTGTCGGGATTTTCCAGCTCGGCAACTTTGACCGTTGCTGCGATGCTCGTGTTGAGCGCGGGGTTGGATCGAGCCGGCGTGGTTGACTACATCGTCTCCGCGGTGACCCGTCGAGCGGGCGGCGGCGTGACGAGCGTGCTCTTAATTATGGCCGTTCCGGTGACGCTCTTCAGCGCGTTCATGAACAACACGGCAATTGTCGCGCTCATGATCCCGGTGGCGTTGACGGTGGCCAGGAAAACGGACCTGTCGGCGTCGAAGCTACTGCTTCCCATCAGCTACTTGTCGATCTTGGGCGGCACCTGCACACTGATTGGTACGAGCACGAATATTCTCGTGGACTCTTTATACCGTGAGGCGGGCGGTCCGGGCTTCGGCATGTTTGAGTTCAGCGCGCTCGGTCTCGTCTACCTGGCAATCGGAGGGGTTTACGTGGTCATGTTTGTCCCGCGATTACTCCCTAACCGGAGTGCTCTCGGCCAGCTCATGGATGTGCAGGCTCCGGGCCAGTTTTTTACCGAGGTATCCATTCCTTCCGGGAGTCGTCTGGTCGGCCGAGGCCTGGCCGAGACA
>DATKEJ010000101.1:0-2946 GCA_035512315.1 Rhodothermales bacterium
GGGCAGCTCGGGCGCCCTCCCGGTTCGGCGCATACGCCACCTGGATGTGGTTTGCACGGTGCCTTCCCATCATCTGATCGCGCGTTACCCCGTCCAGGACAGCGTGCATGATCGGCCACTGGGCGGTCGTTTCCCTCCAGCGGCGCTCAGTCTCATGCTGCGGAAGCTCGACGACCTCGGCGAGCCCGAGATCCGCATTCAGCCGGTCTTTCTCGACGAACACACGGCTCCAGACAACGTGCCCAGGCTTGCTGATCCCTTTCAACGTACCCCCGCCCAGACGGAAGTACATGGGCGGCTGTCGCTCGCTCGATGCGCCCGCATAACCATTGATGAAATGGGCGGCCGGAGCCGCACCCGATATCTCGAACACCCAGACGAAATCATCACCGAACCGCTCGCCCCACCGGAGATCATGCAGGGTAGTTTCCGGAGGAAATCCGAGGCGCCACCAGAGCCGATGCGTGACCAGGGCGTCGAGGCCTGCGCACTCGTCTACCTCATTGAAATGGGGAAGCGCCTGGCGGGCGAAAAGCTCGCGCGTGCCATCCCATGAGTAAACCGGTGGACGGTCCGTGTTGTTGAGGAGGCCTTCTGCGAGATCGGATGCCGGAAGCAGGTCCTTGAGACCTTGCTGGTACTGGATGCCGATGGCGTCGCAGCCGAACTCGTCGGCGATGCGCACGGCCGCGACGTACATTTTCAACTGGAGATGAATCTGCGCGTCTGTAAGCCCGGTCTCCTCATCCTCGCCGGTCAGAAAGCGAACTCCTTTATCGTTGAGCCACGATCGGCAAGCAAGGGCTTCGTGGTCGGCCACCTGCGTCGTCGCGTAGTAAAGGGCGCTCTGGCTGAGGCGCTCCTTGAACAGGCCCGTCGGGTTCAGAAGATGATCCGGGATGATGGCGTTGAACATGCCCATACAGCCCTCATCGAAAACGCCTAGAATCGCTTTTCGGGAACGCAGCTCATCGGCGACCGCGGCTCCTTCCCGGACATTTCGCACGTCGGCCTCGCTCGAATCAAAAGGTCGAACGTGGCTCGCATCGTGCACGATCTTCCCGGTCTCGAGCCATGACTTCATTCCCTCAAGAAAGAACTGGTCATCGAATGCCTCACTCCATAGCGTGCTGTACGGCACACCGGCCTTTGCGAGGCTCCCATTCATGTTCAGCATTCCGACGAGACCCGGCCATGTACCGCTCCAGTTGGCAAGCGTGAGGATCGGCGCCCGGTGGCTCATCAATCCGTGGAGGATGTGATGAGAATATTGCCAGGCGGTAAACACGACGATGATGGGCACGGCAGGATCCAGCTTCCTGAAAACCTCCAGTCCGTGCTTCTGCGAATCGATGAATCCATGTCCTCGCTGCTCGTCGAATGGATGCGCACGCTCAACACGGTAGCCCAGCCGCTCGATCACATCGGTCACCTTGTCCTCTACCGCGCGCTGGATCGGCCAGCAGTTACGATTCGCCGCAGGACGAAGGTCGCCGTTGGTGAGGATGTAGACGGTGTTGTCCTTCATGTCAGTCGTTTGGCTCGCGCGTGCTAAATGATCTCTCTCTCCAGGTTCGTCAACAGGCGAGAACCGCTCGAGATTGGAGCTGCCTGATACCAATACGCCACCGACGAGACGTCATCCTGTAGCGGGAGGTATCGTGTGCGACTGCGCCATCCGAGCGCCTGGAGCGTGATCCTCAGTTTCGTCGCGAAGAAAATGGGGTCGAGCAGGTGAAACCTGTACATGGTCATTCGTGAACCGACACCCTCACCCGATACCTTCTGGTATCCCAGATACGGGGCGGAATAATCTGCTCCAAAACACCACGCTCCTCCGAAATAGTCCTCGGTGCCGGTTCCGCAGATCGTCGGATGCTCTTCGTCCTCATCGATGAACACCTTAATTTCGCCTTCTCCCCACCATCCCTCGTTGTTCTGCTGCCACGAAACAAACGTCCCGACAAAGTGGCCGGCGCCTTCAACGCCGTCGAGAAGCGTGTAGGGGACGCCGTAACGAACGGGATTCTCGCGACGCCACTGGGCATGAAGATACAGGGCATCGTCGGGCACCGGTTCGAGCGTGAAGTCGATCTGATAGAACAGATTCCTCAGTAGATCCGGCGCCTGGTTTTCGACTGTGATCCGCGCCCTCCGACGAAACGGCATCGGGAAATAACAGTTCATGCCCCCCGACGGATTCACATTCATCGGAATCGAGGTGATGCTTTGTCGACTGTTCCACGAGTTACAAAAGAAGTCGCCAATCGGACATTCGACCGAGGGTTGGTCGCTGCCGTCCCAGTAGATTCTCAAGACCACGTCACGGTAGTATTTCGCGTCGAGAGTGATCCAGATGTGCCGAATGCAGCCCGGTCCCTCATGATCCATGAGCGTGGCCCTTTCGCCTGATTCAACAGCGATGCAGGGTGACAACTTCCAGCCGGGACCGAGTTCGCGCGCATTATGTGCCGACTCGGGGTGGAGGGTTGTTTCCTCCGTGGCGCGTCCTCCGCCGCCGGGCGATCCGTCCGGATTCTCCGCCGAGATGGATCGGGAGACGGCGTTCCGCCGCAAAAAGATGTTGCTGAGGTCTATGAACATGTGTGACTGGCGAGGATTCGTTTATGTCTATTGGCCTGGGGGTCGCATGAGACGGCGCAACGTCTTCATGACGGGATTGAGTCCGCGTCCGAAATAGTCGTAAAGCTCGGCGTACTCCTGGTAAATTGATTGGTAGACGTCGTGCGCCTGTGATCGCGGAACGAAGGTCCTGGCAATTCGAGTGCCCAGTGCCGCGGCTGCAGACGACACCGAGTCGAAGAGTCCGGCGGCAGCCGCGCCGAGGATGGCCGCACCGCGGGCGGACACTTCCGGAGAGTCTACTACCAGAATTTCCCGGCCCAGCACGTCGGCATAAATCTGGGCCGCTACCTGGTTCCCGGC
>DATKEJ010000102.1:0-5455 GCA_035512315.1 Rhodothermales bacterium
ATATGGTGTTGCTGTCGTTGACGCCCCAGAGTCCGTCGGGTCCGACGGATATCTGTACGAGACCGCCATCGACGGCCGTCCACGAGTTCGTGCTCGCGCTCCACTGAAGGATATTCTTTCCTCCCGACACCGCGCTCGTACCCAGCGCCCAGACGTCGCCTTTCGGACCGACGGCGACCGCGGTAGCCGCCCCGGGCATCTGTTGCCACTGTCCGTTTGCGTAGCGCCAGATCTGGTTGCCCGCGTTAACTCCCCAGACGGTATTCGGCCCGGCGGAGATGCCGACCAGTCCACCGGGCATCGGGTCCCAGCCGTGTGCGGCCGTGTTCCAGCGCCAGATCTGACCATCGGCATTGACAACCCAGGCATCGCCTGTCGGCCCTGCCGATACGATCGATGCGCCGCCGGGCAGCATCTCCCATGTGTTGTCTCGATACCGGAAGATATTCCCCGAGTTGTTGATGCCCCAAGGGCCGTCAGAGCCGACGGACAGCGACACGAGCCCTCCGGGTATGGTCGTCCACCCGGCGGTCGGAGTTGTCAAAATTGTGACGTTCGCAGGATCAAATACGACTTTCGGTGCTTCGGTTGTGCTCGGAACCGTTCCACCCGGAAGACCGCCCCCTGTGGTGAGTGTCCCGCTCGTCACGCTCGGGGCTGGTGGCGGCTGCGTCGAAACATTTCCCGATGCGTCGATCGCAACCCCGGTCTGATTCGTCAGAATCGTCTGAGGATTGTTCTGAAGCACGATCTGGCCGCCGGAAAGGGTCGGCTCCGAGCCGAAATTGGCGGCCAGCGGCTGGTAAGCGGCCATCGACTCGGTAGAGGCTACTTTCGCCGCTTGGGCGACCCGCCACTTCGTCCACGTGCAAATGGACGAATTGCGGGAGCAGTCCGTCGGCTCGTCGATACGTCCGACCCCTACTTTGTCGCCTCCGGTGTACGGTGAAGTCGCGAGTGCCCAGAACAGAAGCAAGGAGGACTTCCCATCATCCGTCTTGAACATTTCTTTGAAGCTCACCGGATTGGCGGCCTCGGCCAACTGCGAATCGATCTCCTGTTTCGCCTCTTCTTTCGAGATGAGCGCTGTGATGGCATTTGTGAGGTCGATAGCCTGCTGAACCGCGACTAGCGCGAGCGCGGCGCCCATGCCCGCGGCGGAATGTCCGAGCATGTCGCCAAGACTGTTCAGCGTAAGCGCCCAGTCCCGGTACGCGTCTATTCCCTTGTCGAGAGCGAAGAAGACCGGGCCGAGGAGATCGGTATTGAAGCTGTAGGCCTCGGCCGACGGGGTGACCGTCAGCATGTTGCTCGATGCCATCTGGCCCATGGAATGGAGGGCCTCCATAAACTTTCCTCCGCTGGAGTCGGGGCCTGCACTCGCCCAGGCATAGGATGTGAAACCGGGCGGGCCTCCACCCATTACCGCCGCCGACACTCCGGAAACGCCCAAAGCGTTTCGGGCCGCCCTCATCATGTTGTAATTGTCGACGACGGTCCACTCGTCGTACATGTTCTTGGCATCCTGCGCGATGAACATGCGCCTGCTTCTCGCGTACGTTTCAAAATTGGTCAGCGATCGACCTCCGTCAAAACCTCTCGCGTCGGATTCCGCAATCGTGGCGAGTGAGGCAAAGACCAGGGCTTTCAGCTCCGGGCTCAGTCCCGGCGAGGTCATCATCCTGCGCCAGATCGCCTGCTTTTTGGCGGCGTCGCCGCCGGCGCGATTCGTGACGAACTGATCGACCGCGTTTGGATCCGCAAGAGCGCGTTCGAGCACGTCGCGGCCGAGGAAATGATAGAGGCCCGGTTCGGGATACTGCGGGGACTGCCAGACGAACACGCCGTCGACGTCACCACCTGGGTGACACGCCTCCGCGGACTCTACGTGCATCTTGGACCTGTTGAACATGACGGGGCACGACCAGCAGGTTCCATCATGGATCGGATCGATGAAAGCGGCCGCGTATCCTGTCGGGACCGGAGCGCCTTGACATCCTCCCGACACGTACGTGCCGGCGGAATACTGCGTCGGTATTGTTTTGGCGCAGGCGGCGGTCGACTCGACGTGATTCGCCGTCCGACGGTATTCAGCCGGGCAGCTCCAGCAGGTTCCTCCATGGATCGGGTCATGGAACGTTCCGCTCGGGCAACCGAACTTGGTGACGAGGGTCGCCGCTGACGTCGGACCCAGCGCATACTGGTGGCAGGCCGTGCCGGAGGTTATCGGGTCCCACGTCCTCGAGTACCCTGAGGGGCAGCTCCAGCATTCGCCGCCGTTCCGTGGATCGTGAAAGGAGCCCGACGGGCATGAGCTGACCGGATTCGCACCGCGGGTGGCGGGCTGAAGATCCTCACCTACCGCCTTCCAGCAGGCGTCCTCGGCGAAAACAGCCGAGACGTTACGAATGTAGCCGTCGGGGCAGCTCCAGCACTCACCCCCGTTTCGGGGGTCATGGAAAGACCCGGACGGGCAGTCGGAGATGGCCGTTTCCCTGGCATCGGCCAGCCTGAGGGCCGGCCTGTACTCGAACGAGCAGCCTTTTACCAGCCGCGTTCCATCCGCGATGATGGGGCAGATCATCTTTCCCTTAGGAAGCGTCTGAGCTTGCAGCTCGAAGGCCGGAATCAGCGCCGGAAGAAAAACCAAAAACGAAAACACGACAACAAACCCGGCGACAAACCGGGAGATCTTGAAACCATTCATACAGAGAAATTGGGAATGCTGCCGGCCAATCGCTCTCCCGTACACCTTGGGAAGCCTTGCCCGGCAAGTTGACGATGGAGGTTGTGCTGAAGCTCTGCCGGGCACCCGCCGTGCGTTGAGGTGGTGAGGCCGCGATAGGTTCAGGTCATGGGGACGGAATTTGGCGCGCGCACGTGCCGAAAGCAATAGGACGGGGCGGTGAATTCCTCAAGTACTTTCGTTCCGCGCACGAAGGCGGTCTTTCTCGCGCAAAGCCGCGAAGACGCAGAGGGTTCGGAGCGATACGAGTAACAAGTGTACCCGCGTCTTGGTGCCTTCGTGAGAGAAAGGTTGAATCTGAGGTTCGAGACCCCGAGGCTTCCGAAGGGTCTGACACGGACGTCTCTGTACCCGCAGGCTTCCTGGATCCCGGATCAAGTCCGGGATGACGGCCGGATCAAGCCTGCCCCGGACACGATCCGGGGTCCGGGATGGCGCGTCTCGTGGGACTGAACCTCGAACCCAGAACATCGAACCCCGAACAGTCAATAGTCAACGCGACGAAGCCAAGGCGGCTACGGAGACGTTCAGCCCGCCGCTACGGAACGCCAGCAGCGGCATCGCCACCACCGGCTTATATCCGCGCTCGCGTTCATCCAGGTGCCGTTTCGACAGGTATCGCGCCATCAGAAATCCGATCGTGCCGCCGGCAATCACGTCCGTCGGCCAGTGCCTGTCGCGGGCGATCCTTGATACGGCGGTTCCGGCGCCCAGGGCGTAGAGTGCGTAGGTCGCTGGATGATCGTAGTAGTACACCCACGGTGTGACGAGCGAAAACACGACCGTCGCATGTCCGCTTGGCGAGGAGTGGTGTCCCGAAAACGGTTCGAATCGTCTTGGGCCGGCGCCTTCTTCCGGCCGGTGCCGGCCGGCGGTCTCTTTGAGGAGGCTGGTGATGGTTCCGGCGTATGCATAGGTCTGGATCGAGGTAAAGGCGGCATCCTGCAGCTTGGAATCTCCGGCGACGGTGGCGACTACGAAGATGGCGATCGGGATGGTGAGAATGCGCTTATTGCCGAGCATGTTCGTGATTTTGACGGCGGGATTGCCCCGATCGAGCACGGACTGCACGCCGTTCAGAATCGGCTCGTCGACATACGATCCGGCGGCGACAAACGCAGCCCCACCGGCTCCGACGAGCATCATGGTGGGGAAGTGGTGTTCGAGGAGGTGGGAGGCGTCCTGGTGGGACCAGTCGAGGAAGCGATTGGCGTCTTGGGCGGCAGTCGGGGATGAACAGAAGAGAATGATGAGTAATGAATGATGAATAATGAATGGCTGCCGCGTCCGCTTCGAACGGGGCGATTCGGGAATGCGCGGGAGGAGGTTACGTTTGGAGTGCGTCAAGTGTCTTAAGGTCAAAACGCTATTGTGAAAGGTGACAATCTTAAGAACCGGACGCACAAGTTCAGTCTAGACGCTGTGAAATTTGTTCAGACGGAGCCGGATTCAATTATGATGCGATGTGCTCGGCATCAACTTGCGCGCAGTGCCACGTCGGTGGGGGCGCACTACGGTGAGGCCTGTCGAGCAAGATCGCGCAGGGAGTTCATCAGCAAGATCGAAACGGCGTTGCAGGAATTGGAGGAGTCAACGTTCTGGTTGCAGATCGTTTCCGAGGCCGGCTGCCGGAATCCGGAGACCGCGAACGCTCTACTGAAAGAGGCAAACGAGTTGACGGCGATTTTCACATCGTCGGCCAAGACGGCGAAACACAACCTTCGGAATGGGAAATGAGCAGGATTGCCAGGCGTGGTCGGCGGAGCCATTCATTACTCATCATCCATTAATCCTCATTCACGAAACCTCTTTCCACCAACGTTGTTGCCTTACCTTATATTCTTCGCTCCATTCCGGTCAGGTAGCTCAGTTGGTAGAGCAACGGACTGAAAATCCGTGTGTCGGGGGTTCAATTCCCTCCCTGACCACCATTTCCACGCGTAACCTATTGTTTACCAAATAGTTACAGTTTTCAGTACAAACCAGCTAAAGCACTCAGTCGCCAGACCCTTTGATTCGTGGATGACTAGCCGGTGCTTTGCCCGCCATGTGGCAGATCATTCCGAACCGAATTCAGTCCGAGGTTTTCCGGTCCAACACAATAGGGGACATTGGTTTGGAAGAGCTTGCTCGCCTTATTGAAGAGTTCTGGCCAGGTTTGGTCGCAGCATTCCTACTTGCACTTGGCATTGTTTATCCGGTCATCAATGGACTTTATAAACATCGTCTTGAAGAGGCCAAGGCGAAGACTCGCCAACTGAGGGCGCTTACCGTGGCAAACGGGCGGCCTGAAAGGGGGTCTGATACCGAGGAGTCGCCCGCAGTCTGAATTCGGACGTGACCTATCCCCGGACGCGAGAGAAGGTCAAGGTGAAAATAGGCCTTCTGGTATGCAAGCCGATAAGTCCGAAACCGTCGATGAGGACCTTCTTTCAAGGGCATCTCAGCTGATCACGAACAAGAACTTTGATGCTGCACGGGACCTGATAGCCCGAGGCGTCGAAGCGCGCCACCGAGAAGGAACAACAGTTCCTGATCTCTCTTGGCGAATACCACTGCTTCAAACATGGGGCTGGCGATGCCCTCGATAGGTTGCAGGAGAGAGCAAGCCAATTTCCAGACGACATGGGCACGCGTCGACTGTTTGGCCTTGCCTTGTCAATAGCCAATCAGAATGATCAAGCGGTTCAAGAGCTGCGGGCAGTTTTG
>DATKEJ010000103.1:0-7008 GCA_035512315.1 Rhodothermales bacterium
TCAGGAGAGTGGGCGATCATCACGAGGTTAGAGTAGACCCCCTCGGCCACCTTTTCGGACAACTCGATGTTGAGATGCGAGTTACCGCCTTCCTTTTTTTCTTTGAATTCGCTCATGTACTCAATTTCAGTTGTTGCGACCGAGTCTGAACAGGCTGTTAATGAGATCGGTCTTAGTGATTATATAAAATTCGTTCGGATCCTCACCTTCGACGAGCACTGCCCCCGCTTCATGCTCGAGGTACCCGGACAGCTCGTCGATGTGCATCGTTCTGGGTACGATTGGGAACGGCTTCGACATGACTTCGCCTGCCGGCCGGCGACGCGCATCCGGCTCATCGATCAGCCGCGCCAGGATGCCCGACTCGGTGAGGCTCCCGACAAACATCCCGTTGTCGCGAACCGGAATCTGCGATACGCCGATCGCCGTCATCTTCTCGATTGCCGCGCTCATCGGTTCGTCGACATCAACCGAAACCACCTCGCGTCCGGGCCGGGCCCGGGCCTCGATAATGTCCATCGCGGTAAGACCGGCGCGCGACGGAGCGAATCCGTGGTCGCGCATCCATGCGTCGTTGAAGATCTTCGAGAGATAACGGAAGCCCGAATCAGGCAGCAGGATTACGTGTACAGCCGACTCCGATAATTCGTCTTTGTGGGCGCGCATCCATTGGAGAGCGCCGGCGACTGCCAGGCCGCTTGAACCCCCGACAAACAGCCCTTCTTCGACCGCGAGCTTACGGGTCATCATCATGGCCTCACGATCAGTGACACGTACATAGTCATCGATCAGGTCGAAGTCCATGTTCCCGGCCAGGATGTCTTCCCCGACCCCCTCGGTGATATAGGGATAGATCTCCGCGTCGTCGAATTCTCTACTGTGGAAATACTTGTAATAAACGGAGCCGTAAGGATCGATTCCGATCACCTTGATATGCTCACTCTGCTCCTTCAGGTATCTCGACGTTCCGGAGATCGTACCTCCGGTGCCGGCGCCAACGAAGAAATGGGTGATCCGATGGTCCGTCTGCTCCCAAAGCTCGGGGCCCGTAGAACGGTAGTGTGCCTCCGTATTTGCCGGGTTTTCGTACTGATTCGCGTGGAATGAGTTTTCGATTTCTCTGTGAAGCCTGGCTGCGACCGAGTAGTAGGACTTCGGGTCGTCAGGCGCCACGTTCGTGGGACATACGATGACTTCGGCGCCAAGAGCCCGCAGGACGTCGACTTTTTCCCGGCTCTGCTTGTCGGTCGTAGTGAAAATGCAGCGGTATCCCTTTGCGATCGCCACAAGAGCCAGCCCGGTCCCGGTATTGCCGCTCGTGCACTCGATCACCGTGCCGCCGGGTTTGAGTTTGCCGGTGCGTTCGGCTTCCTCGATCATGGCGATGCCGATACGGTCCTTCACGGATGCGCCCGGGTTGAAGTACTCGACCTTTGTGAGCACCGTGCCAGGGATGTCGGTTGCGACCCGGTTCAACTTTACGAGCGGCGTGCTCCCGATCGTTCCAAGAATATTCTCGTGCCACATAAGGTCAATAAAAGCAGGACGGTGCTGGTAATCAGAAAATCGAACAGCGAAGGCGTACTTTGCAGACCGCCGGTCAAGGCGGCCAAAACACCGAAAGAGCTTGTACCCTCGGAGAACGGGTTGGTTGCCGGATTCGGCTACTGTCAGTGTGTCATGCAATTCTTTTGGTCCGGTTTTTGAAGAGCTTGCGGAATGTTCAATCGAACCCCTGAATACATCTTTATAAATGTTTGATCGCCTGAGTAGAACGACGCGCCAGAGGTTTGCGGATCCGCCTTCCGCAGAACAGTCAATTCCACTCCTAACTTCGGATGAAGAGCAGGAGATGAGGATCAGCGACGTGCCCGAGACACTGCCGATCCTGACGCTCCGCAACACGGTACTATTCCCGGGGGTCGTTCTTCCTATTACGGTAGGTCGCGACGCATCCTTGAAGCTGGTTAAGGATGCCGCCGGAGAGGGTGAGGAGATTGGCGTTGTCTCTCAGCGAAATCCGGAGGTCGAGAGCCCGTCATCCGAGGATCTCTTCGACATTGGAACGGTCGCGACCATCCTGAAGCTGATCAAGATGCCGGATGGAACGCAGTCCATCGTGATACAGGGCAAGCGTCGATTCAGGGTGCTCGAGTACACGCAACAGGACCCGTATTTCGTGGCGCGCGTGGTTGCGCACGACGACATCCACGAGGGTGATGAGATCGAAATGGCGGCTCGGATCCGCTCGATCAAGGAGCTCGCCGTCCAGATCATCACGCTGTCACCTAACCTTCCCAGCGAAGCGGCGTACGCGATTCAGAACATCGAGTCGCCGTCCTTTCTCGTCCATTTCATCGCATCGAACCTTCCGATCGAGCTTCAGGACAAACAGGATCTTTTGGAGGCGCTCTCACCGCTCAAGAGGGCTGAGTTGGTGCTCGACCATCTCAACCAGGAACTACAGGTGCTCCAGCTTTCTGAAGAGATCAGATCGCGCGTGAGAACCGACGTCGACAAGCAGCAGCGTGAGTTTCTCCTTCGCCAGCAGCTGAAGGCGATCCAGGAAGAATTAGGAGAATCTGACGGCCATTCGGGTGAAATTGAAGAACTACGCCAGCGACTCGCGGAGAAAGGGCTGCCCGAAGGGGCGCGCAAGACCGCCGATAAGGAACTGGAGAAACTGGGCCGGACCAATCCGGCGGCCCCAGACTACGGCGTCATCAGGAATTACCTCGATTGGATCCTCGACCTCCCGTGGGAGCACTTCTCGGAAGACTCGCTCGACATTGTCAGCGCGGAAGAAATTCTGAATGAAGACCATTACGGCTTGGAGAAGGTCAAGAAGCGCATCCTGGAGTATTTGGCCGTCCTGAAGCTCAAGGGCGACATGAAGGCGCCGATTCTTTGCTTCTATGGTCCTCCCGGCGTTGGAAAGACAAGCCTCGGCAAATCGATCGCCAGGGCATTGGGACGCGAATTCGTGCGCATCAGTCTCGGTGGAGTCCGCGACGAGGCCGAGATCCGCGGCCACCGCCGCACGTACATCGGAGCATTGCCCGGCCGAATTCTGCAGGGACTCAAGAAGGCCGGAACCGGCAATCCCGTTTTCATGCTCGATGAGATTGATAAGCTGGGCAACGACTTCCGCGGAGATCCGTCGAGCGCTCTGCTCGAAGTGCTCGATCCCGAACAGAACAACGCGTTCAGCGATCACTATCTCGAGCTTGACTACGATCTCTCGAAGGTGCTGTTCATCGCGACGGCGAACTATCTCGAGACCATCCCTTCACCGCTCCGCGACAGGATGGAAATAATTGAAATTACGGGATATACGCAGGACGAGAAGCTGGCTATTGCGGAACAGTATCTGGTGCCTCGGCGCATCGAGCATAACGGCCTCAAGCCTGAGCAGCTCACGATTAACAAGGAGGCGATTGCGCTCGTGATAGACGGCTACACGCGGGAGTCGGGCGTTCGCCAGCTGGAGCGAACCATCGGCGCTGTAGCCCGCGGCGTGGCTCGGAAAGTCGCAGCGGGAGAGGTCGAGGGGGCTAGGGTGAAGTCAGACGACATCGAAGAGTACCTGGGCGCGAGAAAGTTCTTTTCGGAGATTGCCGAGCGAACGGAAGTGCCTGGGGTAGCGACCGGATTGGCGTGGACCCCCGCCGGAGGCGACATCCTCTTCATCGAGGCATCGGTTTCGCGCGGGTCGGGTCGAATGGTTCTCACCGGCCAACTGGGCGGAGTGATGAAAGAAAGCGCCCAGGCTGCAAGATCGTATGTCAGAGCGCACGCGGAAGAACTTGGAATACCACTCGACGCATTCCAATATTGGGACGTGCACGTACACGTCCCGGCCGGCTCGATCCCTAAGGACGGTCCATCGGCCGGGGTTTCGCTGCTTGCGGCACTGGTATCGATCTACACGCAGCGGCGAGTCCGCCACACAATTGCCCTCACCGGGGAGATTACGCTCAGAGGCATGGTGTTGCCCGTAGGCGGAATCAAGGAGAAAGTGCTGGCAGCCAAGCGGGCGGGGATCAAGACCGTGTTCCTCCCCGACAAGAACCGGAAGGACGTCGCAGAGATGAAGCCGGAGACGGTGGAAGGGCTGGAGATCAAGTACGTGTCTCGAATGAAAGATGTAATTAGTCAGGTGCTCATGAAGAAGCGGCATGAAGACCCGACGGTGAAGTTCAAGATTGAGAAATCTCGAGAGGATGGTTCCCGCCGGAACGGAGCGATCGAGGAGCCCGTGACGGAAGCGGCTGAGTAACTCGTATTCGCGTCAGGATCCGGGTTTGTCTTTGCGATGTTCCTCGATGATGTTCGCGTCGTCGACGTTTGGATCCAGACCCTGCGTGAATGCCTTTTCAGCCTCGACGTACGTTTCGGCCGCAAGCTTGATGACGGAATCGAGCAGATCTGCCGTGACACGGACGCTCTGGCCTGCAAAGTAGACCACGCGGCCGAGGAGGTTCAGGTCCGCAATGCGCCGCTCTCCTTCTTCTGGTTCGTCCATGCCAACGGTCTACTTCGACGTCTTACCCGGAGCCTTGCCCGGAGGCCTGCCCAGATCCTCACCCGGAGCCCTGCCCGGTTCTGCATCCGGAGCCCACGCATCGTCAGGCGATTCGTCGTCGGCGCCCTGTCCCGCCGAACCGGCGGTCTGCATCGATTCCGTGAAGAGCTCCACCAGGTTGCTCAGGCGATCGCCGATCTCGCTTATTGCGGTGCCGGCCGTTGAGAAAACTGCCTCGACTAGAAACGATGTCTTCGCGTCAAGACTCAACTTGCTAAATTCCTCGCGAACGGTACTCGTTGGCTCCTTCTCGGACATGTTCGTCAGATCTTGTTTGCGGTTGTCCGAGCTTAGACGGCACCTGATCCGACGAGGTTTCACTGCGAAGAGTGCGGGCGGGTGATCGACCGGAATAGATAGCGTATGGATTTGCAGGCAGGAACGGTAGTGCGCTCCACAGGGAGCTGGCATGACGTTCAGACGGATGAACGGGTGGTACCTTCCCGGGTGCCCGGAAAAAGCCGGCTCGAGGACCAGCGCAGCACGAATCCCGTCACGGTAGGTGATTTAGTGGACATACGTCTGTTGGATGACGGTACCGGCCAGATAACGGCCATACGTCCGCGGCGTAACCAGTTGAGTCGAAGGGCGGCCGGCCGCAGGTCAGGCCTTAAGCACGTGATTGCCGCCAACGTGGATCACGTCTGGGTCGTCCAGTCGGTCGAGCTGCCCAGGCCGAATCCGGGTTTCATCGACCGCCTCCTCGTCATGTCGGCGGCGGGGGGGATCCCGGCCGGCATCATCATGAACAAGATCGATCGCGCCGAAGATGGCGACTCGCACGCCGTCGTTGCGGAGATAGCCTCGGTTTACCAGGAACTGGATTATCCCGTAGTAGTGACGTCGGCCACGACGGGAGCCGGTCTGGATTCTCTGCGCAACAGACTCCAAGGGAAGCGCAGCGTGATGTGCGGACCCTCGGGAGTAGGGAAATCGACGCTGCTCAACCGGCTGGAGCCCGAACTCGACCTCAGGACGGGCGCCGTGAGCGAGAAGACGAGAAAAGGCAAACACACTACGGCCGTCGCGGAGATGCACGAGATCGGCCCCCATACGTACGTGGTCGACACGCCCGGTGTGCGTGAGATCGGCTTGTGGGATCTGCCGGCGGCCGAACTCGGGTCGCTCATGCCGGAGATACGAGACCTTGCGGACGTGTGCCATTTTCCGAACTGCACGCACGATCACGAGCCGGGGTGCGCGGTGAGAGACGCCGTCGAGGCGGGCGGGATTTCGGAGGTCAGGTATGTGTCCTATCTCAACATGCTCGAATCTCTCAGGGCGGGGCGATTTGACGTGGGGAGATGATCGGAACGTTCCAGGTTCCAGGTTCCAGGTTCCATTCTCGACTCACCGTTATGACGTTCGACGTTCGACGTTGAAGACTTGCAGACTTACCGTTTCCGCCCCTTCTTCGGCTTCTTCGGCGCCGTCGCTTTCGCGTCGACAAGCTCAACGGCCCGTTCAAGCGTCACGTCTTCGGGGGACAGGTCTTTCGGCAGGGAGGCGTTCACCTTTCGGTACTTCAGGTAAGGTCCGTATCGGCCCGCGAGGAGAGTAATCGGCTCGCCTGAATCGGGATGCTTTCCGACCTCTTTGCCCGGTGCGCTTCGCCCCGCCTTGGCGGCCAGCAGCGGGACCGCTTCGTCAAGACTGACGGTGAGCACGTCGAGATGCTTCGGCAGTGAGGCGTACGTGCGATCGAGCTTTACGTACGGTCCGTATCGTCCGATTCCGGCCTCGATGGCGGTACCTGAATCGGGATGCGTGCCCAACAACCGCGGCAGGGAGATCAGTGCAAGCGCCATATCGGCATCGACGTCTGCAGGCTCGACGCCTTTCGGAAGTGACACCCGCTTGGGGGTCTCACCGTTCTCGGCCTCGCCAAGCTGCAAATAGGGCCCGTACCGGCCCTCCCGTATGAACACCCCTTTGCCGGTCTCAGGGTCCGTCGCAATCGCTTCTCCCTGGGTTTGCCGGCTCAGAACCAGCCGCTCGAGGTACGCCGGGGTGAGCTCGTCAGGGGCGAGCGATTCGGGCAATGACGCTGTCGCTTTGTCGCCGTTCGCTTCGAGTTCCGCGTAGGGTCCGAATTTTCCGACTCTCACGACATATGGTTTCCAAGCCGGAAATTCGATCATCGAAACGGCGCGGGGATCGATGGAATCGAGCCCGGATGCGACGAGATTCTTGAGGCCGTCGTCATCGAAATAGAATGATCGGAGGTAGGGAAGAGCGTCGGCCTTGCCCTCGGCAATGTCGTCGAGCGTTTTCTCCATCCGGGCCGTGAAATCGAAGTCGACCAAGTGTTCGAACTGCGTCTCGAGGAGGTTGTTCGTGGCGAACGCGGTGAAGGTCGGGACGAGTTGTTTGCCTTTTCTCCAGCTGTATCCGCGTTCGATGATCGTTCCAATGATGGTAGC
>DATKEJ010000104.1:0-3796 GCA_035512315.1 Rhodothermales bacterium
GGGGACCAGCAGCTTGTAGCTTCCGGTCATCTCCGAGATCATGATGGTGGTCGAAATGGGTACGTTTGCCACGCCGGTGAAGAAGGTGGCCATCCCGATCATCACGTACATTTCCGGCTGAGTGACCAATTCAGGAGCGAGCCGGTGCATCCCTTCGCCGAAGATGCCTCCGAGCATTCCACCGATGACGAGAGACGGAGCAAACACACCCCCCGATCCCCCCGAACCAATCGTAAACGAGGTGGCGATGATCTTCGTGAAAAGCAGGGCCGCCATGATCACAATCGGGAGATTTCCGTCGATCGCCTGCTGAAGCCAGCTGTAGCTCGATCCGAGGACTGCGGGAAACAGGAATGCGATGCCGCCGACGACCAGCCCGCCGATCGCGGGTTTCAGGTGCGGAGGCACGGTAATGCGATCGAATAGCTTCTCCCTTGTTGCGTAGAAGACGTTGGTGTAGAAGATGCCCACCATGGCGCAAGTCAGCGCGAAGACTGTCAGCGGCACCAGTTCGACCGGATTGATGAACTCGAACCCGGGGGTGGTGAAGACCGTGCTGGAGCCGACGAGGGAGCTGTAGATGGAGTATCCGGTTATGGCTGCGATCGTCGCGGGCATGATGCTGCGGGTCTCGATGTCGTCTCGGTACAGCACCTCAACGGCAAAGAACGCGCCGCCCAGAGGGGACTTGAAGATGCTGCCGACTCCGGCGGCCACGCCCGCCAGGAGAAACTCTCGACGATCCTGTTCGCCCAGTTTCAGTTTGGTCGCGATATATGAGCCGATCGTCGCAGTAATCTGTGCTATCGGTCCCTCCCGGCCGGCACTTCCACCTGTTCCGATCGTGACGCTCGAGGCGAGGGCCTTCACGACGGCTACGCGCGGCCGGATGATGCCGTGACCGCGGTGAAACGCTTTGATGACGGCATCGGTACCGTGTCCTTCCGCCTCGGGTGCGAACTTGTACACGAGAAATCCTGAGATGAGTCCCCCGGCGGCCGGGACCACCAGGAGCAGCCATCGTCGTGTTGGATTGAGGGAGCGCTCCAGGTCAAATCCTTTTGCTTCCGACGGGTCCTCGGCCGGCGGCTGGTATCCGGTCAAGTCAAGGAGGGCGAAATTGGAGACGAGCTCAAGGAGTTGCGAGAACGCGAGTGCGGCGAAGGCGCCTGCCACTCCGATCAGCACGGAGTAGAACATCCAGCGGCCGGTGATTTCCCATTCGAAGTTCCGGTCGAGGAGCCGGAGCGTCCGGAGATAGTTCGTCTTGATGTACCGAAGCGGCCGCTGCGGCTTCATTTACACGCGTGCGTTTTGGCTGACCGGAGGAAGCTACGACGTTTGGTCCGTTCCGGAGGGATCTGATTTGAGGTGGCCGCATGCGTTCGTGGGTGCCACGGCGACAGAGGGAGTGCGTCGCACCTGTAAGTGCGACGCACTCCCCTCTTAGTGGCGTAACAGTCGGGTAGAGCCAGACCATCCGCCTAGCGTGTCCACGTCGTCGCGAGCGCACACAAACGATGCAAAGCTGACCGGTCACATGGCGTTCGGGACCGTCCGTTTCCACTGCTCGACCGGAACTCCCCGTCCCGTCCACTCGTTTCCTGAATACATAAAATGGAGATACACCATGGCTGACGAGAAAACCCTCGACGACCTGTTCCTAGATACATTGAAAGACATCTACTTCGCCGAAAAGAAAATCCTGGTCGCCCTGCCGAAAATGGCCAAGGCCGCGCATTCTGACCAGTTGCGCAAGGCTTTCGAGAAGCACCGCACGGAGACCGAAGGCCAGGTCAAGCGGATCGAGCAGATTTTCGAGATGATGGAGAAGCCGGCGCGTGGCAAGACCTGCCCCGCCATCCTCGGCTTGGTCGAGGAAGGTCAGGAGATCATGAAGGAATTCAAGAAATCCGACGCCCACGATGCCGGAGTGCTGGCGGGCGCGCAGGCGGTCGAGCATTACGAGATTTCCCGTTACGGGACATTGATCGCCTGGGCCGATCAGCTCGGCATGCGCGATGCCTCATGGCTCCTGAAGCAGACGCTCGAGGAAGAAAAGAAGGCCGACGCCACACTGACAAAGCTTGCGGTACGCTCGCTGAACCAGATGGCCGCCTGACCGAGAGGACGACCTGACCAAGTAAAGCCCCGGCGCCAGGCCGGGGCTTTGGTCTGGCGTATTTACTTTGCCGGATCCCTGTCCGACCGTTTCGCAGGCGGGGGGAGCGGATTCTGACCCCACGGGGCGGCAACTTGGCCCGGGGGTCTCGCGTGCGATCCTCTCGACCCGGTCAGATCATCGCCTATTTCTGCGCGCGCACGTTCGATGAGGATACCCAAACGGTCGACCACGTCCGGATGCTTATCCGACACGTCAAGGTATTCACCGGGGTCGCTCGCCAGGTCGTACAAGGCGAGAGGCATGTTGTCGCGACGATAGACACCGGGCACCGCGTCGTTTCCGATCGAGTCAGCGGTGACGTACCAGTGCGGAACGTGGAGCTTCCAATTGGTACTCCTCACAGCCTCGAGCCGCCCACCCCGGTAGTAGAAGAAGGCCTCGTACGGATCGACGTTCGCTGAATCTCCGAAGAGAATTGGGCGGATGTCTTTGCCATCGATGACGCGATCAGTCGGCACCTTGGCTCCCACGAGGCCGGCAATCGTTGGGAGGAGGTCCATCGTAGTTGCCAGGTCGTTGCTGACTCGGCCGCTGGCGATCCTCCCCGGCCACCAGGCAATCGCAGGGACCCGGTGCCCACCTTCGAATGTAGTGGCCTTTCCCTCGCGAAATGGGCCCGCAGATCCCGCGTGATTGCCGAAAACGAGCCACGGCCCGTTATCCGAGGAGAAGAAAACCAGAGTGTTCCGGTCAATGTCAAGGTCCAGCAACGTCTCGACGATCCGACCGACTGACCAGTCGATTTCCTCTATCACGTCCCCGTACGTAGCACGATCGCTCGTTCCGGAAAAGGCAGCAGAGGCAAAGATGGGCACGTGCGGCATCGAGTGCGCCAGGTACAGCAGGAATGGTACCTCGCGATGCTCCTGGATGAACTCGACTGCTTCGACTGTATACCGCCGCGTGAGCTGCGACTGATCCGGTTCGCGTTCGATAACCACCGTGTCGCGGACCAGCGGGAGTGGGGGATGTTTCCACCGGTTCTCAGGCCACGGATTGTGCCGTGGGTCCGGGCTCATGTCGTTCGAGTAGGGAAGCCCGAAATAGGAATCGAATCCGTGATTCGTCGGAAGGAAGGTGGGGTGATCGCCAAGGTGCCACTTGCCGATGGCCGCGGTCGCATACCCTTGGTCGCGGGCCAATTCGGCGATCGTAACTTCGTCGGGATTCAAGCCCACGGTCGCACCTGGAAACAAGACCTCCGGGATTCCCACACGAGTGGGATAGCTTCCTGTCAACAGCGACGCTCTCGTGGGCGAGCACGCGGACTCGGTGGCGTAGAAGCTCGTAAATCGGAGACCTTCCGAGGCCATCCTATCGAGATTCGGCGTCTGGAACCCCGAGGCCCCGTACACACCAACGTCCGCGTACCCCTGATCGTCGGTCAGAATGATGACAACGTTCGGCCTCCTTGCCGTGGTGGGCGCATCCTGGGCCACGATCGGGACGAAAGTCAGCACGGATAGGAAGAAAACGGCTAGCGGGTTCATACAGAAAGATAGGCTTTAGGGCTGACCTGCCACACGTTGAATGGCGCACTGGCGAGCTAAACCCTTTCGTTTGTTTGGATGTTCGATTATAGGAGTGAGGGGTTTATAAACCTGTCAGGTC
>DATKEJ010000105.1:0-4801 GCA_035512315.1 Rhodothermales bacterium
CCCTGTAGGCAAGGGATTCAAGAGTGTCAACGTACAGTTGCGTCAGAAGCTGGATCTATATGCGAACGTTCGTCCCTGCCAGACGCTTCCAGGCATCAAGACACCGTTCGAGAACGTCGATCTCGTCATCTTTCGCGAGAATACCGAAGGACTCTACTCCGGAATTGAATCCTACGACGAACGTCTGGAAATCGCCGACGCGACGGCCCGTGTTACGCGACACGGCACCGAGCGAATCATCAGATTCTGTTTCGAATACGCGAAGCAGCATAACTGCGCCAAAGTGACGCTCGCTCATAAAGCGAACATTCTGAAAATTACGTCGGGGATGTTTCTGCGAATAGGAGAGGAGATCGCCAGGGACTATCCGGACATCGTCTTCAATGACCGCATTATTGACAATATGTGCATGCAGCTCGTAATGCGGCCTCAGGAGTACCGGTGCATCGTCACGACCAACCTGTTCGGAGATATCCTCAGTGATCTCTGCGCCGGCCTTGTAGGCGGCCTGGGAGTTGTAGCAGGGGCAAACATTGGTGACGAATACGCGGTGTTTGAGGCCGTTCACGGGAGCGCCCCTGATATTGCGGGAAAGAACATAGCCAATCCCACTGCGGTCATCCGCTCGGGCGAGATGATGCTGCGGCACATCGGGGAGGAGGCGGCCGCGGAGGGCATCAAGCAGGCGCTCATTGAGACGTTCCGCTCCGGCGAATGCCTGACACGCGATCTTGGAGGTTCCGCGTCTACGTCGGCGTTCGGTTCGTTTGTGGCCGACAAAGTCGCCGAGCGAGCGTCTGTGGCCGGATGATCTCTCAAAGCAACGGGTAAAATGATCCAGCGCATTCAGTCGGTCTACCTTCTGGTAGGCTCCGTCCTGCTGCTTGTAATGATGTTCTTCGACTCGCTTGCCGAGAGTACCGCGGCGGCGTTGTTATCATGGTATATACCCACGGTGCTGGTAACGACAGGACTTGCCGCCGCCGCAGCGCTGGTCGCGATATTTCTCTACAAGGACAGGCCCAAACAGTCGAAAGTCGTACTGGGCGCACAGTTGTTGGTTCTGGTCTGCATGATTGCACTTTATGGCGGAATCTACCTCGCGGGAGATTCTCTGCTCGTGGTCGAAAGCGTGGAACACGCTCTCCTGCTTCTGCTGCCAATACTCGCTTATATTCAATTCTTTCTCGCGAGAAGTAGCATTCGGAAGGATATCGAGCTGATCAAGTCCATGGACCGGCTTCGATAGACTCGGTCCATTACATGTCACCACAGACCGAAGCCGTCGATCGGCGTCCTGCATCCGTCTACTGGGCGCTTTTCGTCGGGCTCTCGACCTTCTCCCTCAGCCCGATACTGGTACGACTCGCCACGGAAGCGCCGGGATTGACCGTGGCCGTGTGGCGCACGACCATCGCCGCCGCTGTGTTGGCTCCCGTCGCGTTCTTTCGGATTCGTAAGGAGGTCGCAGCGTTCGATCGACGAGACATTCTCCTCATCATGACTGCGGGTATACTGCTTGCCCTGCACTTCGTCACGTGGATCGAATCCGTCTATCGCACGACCGTAGCGAGCGCGTCCGTACTCGTGACGACGAGTCCGATTTTTCTGGCGGTGCTCGGGTATCTTTTTCTTCGCGAGCACCTCACCCTCAAGGTCAGTCTATCGATCGTGCTCGCGGTCGTCGGTGCCGCATTGATCGGCCTGGGCGATATATCTACAGGGACAGGCGGCGCCCCGGCGCCGCTTCTCGGCAACTCTCTCGCCCTCACAGCATCATTCCTATTCAGCGTATATCTGCTCATGGGGAGGGTAGTTCGGCAAAAGACGTCCTGGCTTGCATATGTTTTTCCGCTCTACTCCGTCGCTGCGTTGACGGTACTAACAATTGCTCTGATTCAGGGCGTGCCGATTTTCGGATTCCGCCCCGAGTTCTACATGCTCTGTGCTGCTATGGCACTCGGTCCACAGGTGCTCGGCCACGGCTCGTTCAACTACGCCATCCGCTATCTCCCGGCGGCCGTACTCGGACTTCTATCACTGGTCGAGCCGGTGGGTGCATCCGTACTCGCTTATTTTCTGTTTCAGGAGGTACCGAGCCTGCCTGCGCTCATCGGAATGGTGATCGTACTCGGCGCGATCTCC
This sequence comes from Rhodothermales bacterium, assembly GCA_035512315.1. Classification (GTDB taxonomy): domain Bacteria; phylum Bacteroidota; class Rhodothermia; order Rhodothermales; family DATKEJ01; genus DATKEJ01. The sequence goes on from DATKEJ010000105.1 coordinate 2,146, forward strand.
GTAGCCATCGTGAACAGAAAACGCCCGACGGTGCCGGCATCCGATTGATCACAACCATGTCGACTATCTCCATTCCAACGCCACCCGATTTTCGCTACGACGCGACAATGATGAGCCACGGCTGGATCATGCTCGAGCCGTTCGCTCACGATGAGGAGCTCACAGAGCTTCAACGCATACTCCAAACGCGCAGCGGCCGTGTGCTCCGCGTGGCGATCCGTAATGCCGGCGGCAAACTGGATGTCGACGTAAGCGGCCGGGTCAGTGAATCCCAGGGACTTTCGGAGGCCGATCGAAAGGATGTCACCGTCGCCGTTCGACACATTTTCAATCTCGATCTGGACCTTTCAGACTTCTACAGGAGCCTTCGTGGAGTCGATCGGTACGAGTGGGTCGAGCGGCGTCGTGCCGGAAGACTGCTTCGCTCACCCACCGTCTGGGAGGATCTCGCCAAGACCCTGATGACGACGAATACCACGTGGGCCATGACGACGCAGATGGTGAGGCGTCTTTGCCGGCTTGGAGATCCGTACGATGAAAACCTGTTTGCTTTTCCGCCGCCGGAGCGCATCGCCTCCATGTCCCGGAATGACCTGAGCGAGCAGGTGCGTGCAGGATATCGGAACGCGTACCTGCACGAGCTGGCCGAGTCGATTGCGTCGGGGAAGGTGGACCCGGAATCCTGGGCTGGTGAACACCTCCCGACCGACGAACTGCGAAAGCGTGTTCGCTCGCTCAAGGGGTTTGGTCCGTATGCAGCGGGGACGATCCTCAAGCTCCTGGGCAGCTTCGATGAACTGGCCCTCGATTCGGCGGCGCGAACCATGTTCACCAAGGAATTCTCGGGCGGAGTACGACCCCACGACCGCGACATAGCGTCTCATTACGAATCCTACGGTGAATGGCGGGGCCTCGTTATCTGGATGGACCTCCTTCGAGAATGGTTCGAGGCCCGCGTCGTGCCTCCACTTGAGTGAATCTCGACAGCGGAAGGTCGGAAAACTTCCTCCGATGCCGCAGGAAGTAATCAAGGACGATGCTCCCGCGGTACGAAGGGAAAACCGATTCGCTCGGCCGCTGAGTATAGGCCTTCTTCATACGATGGGCGTCGGCGTAGGCACGGACGACGGCCCATGCCTCCGCCGGCCGGCCTGATACGAGCGCCCGAAGGGCAGCAAGCGAGTCGAGCGTACATCGAACGGGCAGCACTTTCAGCCATTCCGCCATAGGAAGATTTTTGTAAAGCACGAGGAGCCCGTTCCGAAAATTGAAGTAGGCCTTCCTGGCGTCGCCTTGAGGGAGCGAGCCGCCGCCCACGTGGTATACCTGGCTGGAGGGTTCGACACGGATGCGGTATCCCGATCGCTGCAGCCTCCAGCAGAGATCGATCTCCTCCATGTGCATTTCAAACTGTTCGTCGAGGAGGCCGACGCGTTCGAGCGCCGAGCGCCGGAGAAGAACGCATGCGCCGGTCGCCCAGAAGATGTCCCGCGGATCGTCGTACTGGCCCTGATCTTCCTCCATCGTGAAGAAGATGCGCCCGCGAGTAAATGGGTAACCGAGACGATCGACGAAGCCTCCCGAGGCCCCCGCATACTCAAAACGGGTCCGGTCGGTGTACTGGAGGAGCTTCGGCTGTACAGCCGCCACGGCCGCGTCGCTTTCGAGAACCTCTACGAGAGGCGAAAGCCAGTCGGGAGTCACTTCGACGTCGTTGTTGAGAAGGGCTATGTACTGCCCGCTTGCATAAGGAACGGCCTCGTTGTTCCCCTTGCAGAATTTCCAGTTTGCAGGATGACGCACCACCCGGACCTCCGGCAGCTCTCGCATCACCCATTCCGCCGAGCCGTCGGTGGAGGCGTTGTCTGCCAGTATGATTTCAAGGTTGGAATAGTCGGTGGCCACTACCGACGGCAGGCATTCCTTCAGCAGTGGAAGAGCATTCCACGAAACGATAATGATGGAGACCCGCGGGAAGGAGTCAGGCATACGAATTGACTTCGAAGGCTGGCCTGTGCGGCTTATTTTAACCGATGTCCCACCCAGCGGCAATTTGCCCTGCATGAATACACCGGAAAGCAACATACTACACCTCGGCCGAGAAGTGCTCCGACGGCACTGGGGCCACGACAACTTCCGGCCCGGCCAGTGGGAGATCATTAGTCACGTCCTTGACAGCATGGACGTACTGGCCATTCTACCGACAGGAGGCGGAAAGTCCGTCTGTTATCAGGTTCCTGCCCTGCTCCGGGGGGGGCTGACTCTCGTCGTGTCTCCGCTCATCGCGCTGATGCAAGATCAGGTAGCGGCCCTCGCCGCGCGGGGTATTTCCGCGACGTTCATCAATAGCTCACTATCCGTGTCGGATATCGACCAGCGATGGACGGATGCGGAGCACGGCAAATACAAGCTTGTCTACATCGCCCCCGAGCGTCTCCAGTCGGAAGTTTTCCTCGCTCGAGCAGATCGACTTAAGGTCTCTCTTCTTGCCGTCGACGAAGCGCACTGCATCTCGGAGTGGGGCCACAATTTTCGGCCGGCCTATCTGGAGATTGCGACGGCCCGCGACCTTCTCGGCAGCCCGCCGACGCTGGCTGTGACCGCCACGGCGACACCTCGCGTACGCCGTGACATTGTCCGGCACCTGAAGCTCGAA
>DATKEJ010000106.1:0-2660 GCA_035512315.1 Rhodothermales bacterium
CGCCGACGGCGTGGCTGCAGTGGCAGTACTTCGCAAAATCGCGCTCGAACTCCTCCACCCGCTTGCCGAGGATGAAGGCCTGCGACTCGTAAACCTCCTCCGTCACCCGGAGGACTTCGTCTCTGATCGTTTTGTATTGAGCTTTGAGGTCGAGCAGAGGAACTGGCATTTGCGCGCGGGAGTTTACGACATCACGGGAGCTTCAGAACGTCGCTGGTACCGTCGGGGAACGCGCCGGTGATATCATCGGGGCCTCGATCTCAAGCTGGTTTTCCTCCGTGGACGCACACCATGATCTCGAAGACAGTTCGATTCGCGCTCGCCTTTTCAATCACGATTTTCTTCGGGAGAACGCCAGTCGTCGACGCCGCTTCGAAAACCTACCCGGTCGACTCTCTGATCATTCCGATGGACCGTCCGGGTGTCGACCTGGTGGGGACAACCGGTTTCCACGGTTACCAGGATGGGGGCATGCTGCAGGCCTACGGTCTGGTCTACAAGCTCCTCACGAACGGGATCCCCGTCGACTGGATCATCAAATCAGGTAAGTTGTCTTCGACTGTCGTCTGCACAGTCACATCGCCGCCCCCTGCGGGACTTCGCAGGCTTCAGACGTCACGATCAGCTTCGTTGACAACAGTCAGGACCCGCCGCTGACCGGCACCCATGATTATCGCGGCGGTCCGTTCGTGATCGACGCTGCCCATCGCGCCGCGGCGCTGCCGATCATTCAGGCGTGGCAGACCAACAGCGGAGACCGCCCTGTCTTTCAATACACTGTGCTCCATGAGGCGACAGCGCCGTTTACGGCCGAGATTGGCCGGTCGCTCGTGGCGGCGCCCAGAATCGCAATCCTCGAAGACGGCAACGAGGACATCGCGTTTGCCTATCTCCGGGCCGCGGGCATTCCCGACTCGCGCGGCGTCCACTGGCCGGCGGCGAAACCCGCGCCACCTGAATACGTAGATGTCATCTCTCCTGCCGACATTGCCGGCGCCACAACGACCAATCATCGCGACGGGATTCTTTTCGACGCCAGCGGGCTCCCACGCTTCTCACTTCTCATTACGGCGCACTGGTTCATCTCAAATACCACCGAGGAGCAGGCCCTCGGTGCCGCGGCGATCGCCGAGATCAAAGAATTCCTGACGTGGCGCACTCTGGTTTTCGCGGAATGTCAGTCCGCCATCACTCTCGAGGCGAAGGGTCTTTTCCTGACAGATCAGGGCCTGACCATAAAACCACAGGTGGCCACACAGGACGCAATCCATTACTTTGCCGATCATCCCCTCGAGCAGGTCGACGGCGTATGGAGCACCGTGGGAGGATCTGTCCCAAGCTTCAGTCCGACCGGGGTGTACCTCGGTGTGGAGGGTACTGAGTACTACCGATTCATCCGAGGACCGTCTGCCGATGTTTTCGTGGCAGGCTACGCCCTGCAGAACGCTGCTGCCGGCCGCGTTGTGTACCTCGGCGGTCACCAGTATTCGACGGCGGTACCGATCTCCGCAAACACGACGACGAATGGCGTCCGAAACGTTCTAAATGCCCTGCTGTTCGCGCCGGCAACCGCGATCGGCGACGGATCAGCGGATGTGATCGTCACACTCGCGAATTCTTCGTCATCGACGACCCCGGAGATGGATTTCTCCATCACCTATCGCAATCAAGGCCTCGGCGTGGCGCATGAGACTACGATCGTCGTCCCCATCCCTGCCGGGACTTCCGCTTCTCTGATCAGCGACGGCGGCTCGGTATCGAATGGGGAGATCATCTGGAACCTCGGCAACCTCGGTCCCGCCCAGCCTGATCCAGAGGGGACATTGACCTTCCGCCTGACCGCATCCGGCACCGGGACGTTCACGGTGACTTCGACGGCCAACTACAAGCGTGGCATCACGCCGGCTTCGGCGGCGAGCACGGCCATCGGAGCGTACAGGCTCGCCACCACGACAGGCCTCACGTCGTCGCTGAACCCGTCCGGCTACGAGCACGCGGTGACATTCACGGCCACGGTGGCTTCTTCGGAGGGAACCCCATCCGGAACGGTGACGTTCAAGGACGGCGACGCGATCCTTGGAACAGGCGTCCTCAGCGAGGCCTCTCCGAGCTTCACAACCAGTACGCTCGCCACGGGAACACATGCCATTACGGCCATCTACGAGGGTGACAACAACTTCGAGCCGAGCACATCGCCGGTCGTGTCGCAGTCCGTCGGCTCCGCATTTGACACCCCTCTGGGACTGACGGCAACTGCCACCTCGTCCACGGCTGCTCACGTTACGTGGCTGCCGGTCTCGGCCGCCGATCACTATGAGATCTTCAGCCGTTCGAACGCGCAGCCCTTCGCTCTGCGGGAGACGTCGGCCACAACCGAGTTCACCGACGGCGGGCTGAGCGGCGGCACCACGTATGTCTACCAGGTAAGAGCGGTCAGTGCATCCTCAGAGACTTCGGGATTCAGCAACATCGATCCGGCGACGACGATTTTGTTCACTGACGACGCGCTGGTGGCGACTAGCACGTTGCTGAAAGCGGTTCATCTCAACGAGCTGCGGCAGGCGGTCAACGCGATGCGGGTCACGGCAGGCCTGGAAGCGATATTGTTCAGCGAGGCGATCGCGGCAGGCACAATCCTGCGAGCTTCGCACATGAACGAG